>DAORJS010000133.1:0-7143 GCA_035439185.1 Chitinophagaceae bacterium | reverse complement strand
ACGGCCCCTCTGTGAGTATGGCTTCATTTGTCATGAAGACCAGTAAAAATTTTGTTACCAAATGGACGCGGATGGATTCTGTACAAACCTCCTATACCCGCCTGCATGTGGACAATCAGCAAAGGGTAACCCTGATCGAGGATTTCTATAGTATGTATCCGGCAATCAAAGTGATCCGGATTAATAAAGCAGGAACTCAGGCAACAGTCAGTACCGTGGTTCCTGATTCCATGCGTTATAATCTTTATTCCCTGATTGATAAAAAGAACAATCTCTTTATTTACGGAGGAAAAATGGTGAATGACAGTGTACAGGCAGCTTATTTATGTAAACTTCCTGCCAATGCAGGTTCCTTTCAGTTCAGGAAAACCATCCATACTGCACCTTCCTCCCTGCTGAATGATATCCGGATTGATCCGGGAGGAAGAATGTTCGGTCTCGCTACACTTTATTTTCCGGATGAGATTGAAACCCGCATTACCCGAATTAATCCATCCAACGGGCAATTTATCTGGAACCGTAAAATCAGTTTCCGGACCGACAGCTGTCAGTTTACTAAGCTGGTCGTTGATCAATCCGACAGATTCTATGCGGTGGGGGATAAAAAAGCAGGTTCATTTTTTGCCAAAGGATATGCAATTCGCCTGAAAAAGAACGGGCAAACTGATGGCCGGTTACCGGCACCGGACAGTGCCTGTTTTCAAAGAGTACATAGTCTGGTGGATGGAATTATCGGAGCAGACCGCGAACTGATTGCGATTGGGAATACCAATGATTTTGATACGACAATCTATAACAGCACATATAACCGGGCTTTTGCGGTACGGTTCGGCAGTCAGCATTGTGAACAGGAAACCAGCCGAAACACGCAGGAAGAAACCACTACCGCTACAGCAGAACCAACCGTAACAAAACTTCAACTGTTTCCTAACCCGGTACAGGACCAACTCCGGGTATCCGGACTGAATCCTGATGAATACGACAAACTTTTTGTGTACAATATGCAGGGAGCTGTACTCTTTCAGCAAAAAATAACCACAGCCTCTGCCTTGCTTGACCTGACCAGTTTCTCCGGAGGTGTTTATCTGTTAGTACTGAAATCATCAGTGAGTTTAAAAGAGAAGACGATCAAATTCCTGGTGAGTAAATAAGCGGAGGAATACTATGTTTTCAGCAGTTGCTGCATTGCATCACTTTCCGTTGAGTTGTTACGCTGATCCGCAGATCTGTGGCAACTCAACGGAAAGATTAAAATATTGATATACTTATTTGAGCGGGGTCACTGTCTTTTCCAGGAATTCCCTGGGGTTTTCTCTGGCGATCACATCGAAGTCGGCTTCTCTCAATCCACCCATCATTAAGCCCAGCAGGTCTTTATCACTATTGTGATTACGAACCACAAAAAAATCAGTCCCGAATAAAACCCTTTTTCGCAAACCCGGATTCTGCAGGGTCTGGGTCAGCAGGGGAGTAACCAATGTATTCTGATGGAGGATATAACTGATATCAGCATAAACCTGCGGGTATTGTAAGATCATACTGCAGATGATGGTGTACCAGTCGGCTCCTTTCCATATTTGTTCCGTTTTGGCAGGCGATGGTTTGTTTTCATTATCATTAAAAAAGTCAAGTCCCTTTGCCGGATTTTCATTCAGTTGGCTGCTGAAATTATCCCGGTCTTTTTCCAGAAAATTTTTCCATTCATCATCGCCTCCGAAATGGCCCATACATATTTTCAACTGCCGGAGATCGCTGCTGAGCGGGGTATTCATATCCTTGTAACCAAAGAGTGATTGCAGTCGTTGATCAGTGGATCTGCCGATGATTTTTCTTAAGAGTGGTTCTTCCAGTAAACAGAGATAATTCATCGGATGGGTAAAATTCACCGAGAAATTCATATTCTTTCTTTCGGGAAGGATCAGGGGTCTGAACTGCATTTGCCCGGCTGCATCCCGGCCGGCAAATTCTTCAAATACCGGATGCTCGTACCATTCCGGTTTTTTCCATCCACGGTAATATATCGTGCCCCGGATACAATGGGTTAATACAGGCAGGCCGTTATCGGCCGCATATTTCCAGAGTGGAAGTAATTTTTCATCAAAAGCATAATAACCCAGCGCCGGGTAGATTTTAAAACCACTGAAATGATGGGTTTCAATCAGGTCTTTTATAAAACAATCGCGTAATACAATTTTATTGCGGTTCCCTTCTGCTGTGAAATCATAATCAAAATAAATTTTATCACCCGGTTGGGAATTGATTTCATCTTCCGGCGCAACAAATCTCCTGGGATCTGCAAATACAAAGGGATAGCAGGTATCCGGGTTCGCCCTCCTCACTGCAGCGAGCTCCGCCATCTGCTGACGATACCTTGCTTTCTTTTTGGGTAGGCCGGCCTTCATGTATTCCATATCCATGGGCAAAACCACAAAACCGGTTTTTCCGGGATACTGATTTTTCAGCATGCTGAAGGTTTTGTTTTGTTTTTTATGGAAGGCATGACGGCCGATGCTGAGGTAACGGATGGCCAGTTCTTTACTTTGTTTACCGGGAAGATGTGACAATAATCCCCAGATTTTATTGAGTATAAAAAAGATCAGGTTGCGTCCGCTGGGTATGAATAAGAGTACAATAATGACCAGCCCGATTTGTCCGGTTAAACCCGGGATAGAAAGCAAGAGATGTTTGGAACGCAGCCAGCTTTCAATGCTATCCATTTTTTTGATCCATCCTGCATTCCCGTTTTTCAGAAAGCTGAACCAATGATACATAATAAATATTGCATGGATGGTCAGGAAAACACCGGTGATCCATTTCAGGGCAAGCGTAATAAAATATTTGGCAAAAAAGGCTTTCCAGCTGTTCAGTATGCGGGCGATATTTTTATACCAGGGCATAAATTGCCAGCGGTAAGGTCCGTTGTAATACCAGCGGAATAGCCGCACGATTCCGGAAAGTGGCAGGAGAAAATAAATAGGCCAGGGCAAAAATGTTTTGGCCAGCCAGGGTGGTACATGATCCCCGGTGAAAATATGTGTATGGCAGTTAATGATCGGAGCCTTGGGCCCTTTTACAGTTTCTTTATTGTCGTTTGTCATAAGATCTGTCGTTGATCAGGTGTACCATTCCTGTAAAAAAGCCAGGGCATTCTGGTAAAAAATCTGATCCAGTAATTGTTCAGGGTTAATACTGTCGGAAACGCGGAAATGAGTTTTGCCTTCAAATTCATCTTCCCAGGCAGTAAAATTATCCAGTAATAATTCTTTGAAGCTGGCCAAAGCTGTTACATCCGGACAACTATCAACCGGATTAATCATACCATCGAAGTCGGAGCCGATACAGATCCTGCTTGCCATGGTTGATAAACCAATACCATGTTGCCGGGCAATATTGAACAGGTGAAAAACCTGATTCAGAAAATGCCGGGTATGAAAACGGTCTGTTCTTCTCCGGTCCCTGGCAGTATCAATTTGTTCTGCTTTGAGTACAAATTCATCACCGATGAAATTGCGGTTGGTATCGCGGAACCAGTCTTTTTCCAGCGGACTGATCACTTCACTGTCATAAATTTCTTCCGTGTATCCCTCACCCATCATGCTTTCATCGGGTGAGCCGAGGATGCGCTGATCCATGGACAAACCGATCAGTCCGCCGGAATGAATGATGGTCACCACATCATCATCATACAAATTAATGCTGCAGGGGTTGAAGGAAGTGCCATCCAGGTAGCCGATCGGTTTCAGGTATTTCACCGGCAGAAAACCTTCAGCGTTACTTTTGGGACGGCCCATGAAATAGCGGCAACGGTTATCGGAATGGATACCGGTCAATCCGGCATGGGTACAAACCAGTGGCCAGTGACCACCATGCCAGCCAAGGCCATACACTGTGCGGCGGGCAAAGAGACTGGTATGTTTGATATCACAAAGAATTTGTTTTTCCTGCATCCATTGTAATAATTGTAATCCCTCATTGGTCAGTCCGTTGCCACGGGGATAAAAGGGTTCCTGTTTAAAAATCTGGATGCCAAAAGCATGGTTGCAGAAATCATTCTGTTCCAGGTGGGCGATATTCATTGCAAAAATCCGTACGCCCCTGGTTTCTGTGAACTGTCTGAAATTGGTTTCAAAATCAGTCATGATCTGCGCCAGTGTGTGACCGGTTCTTTTGCCATAGAATGCATGGGGACCTTCCACATTGATTATGGCATGAATGGTATTGAGGTCGGCAGCATTGTATTCATTAATATGGCGGATCAGTTTCAGTTTTTTACCTCCCTTTGTGAGGTGTTGTTCCAGGTGATCCAGTTCTTCATTGAGTAATTGGAAATAAATATCACCGGTGCCGATGGCATCTACCTTATCATTGAAAATAAAACGGGTTTGTTCTTCATCGGCAATTTTCTGAATCAGTCCGTCATTCATCATGGCTGCTTCGGGCGGGTGTAAGGCGATGGCGATCAGGTTGAGTCCGGCCGCTGTCATCTGTGTCAGGCTGGCCTGTGAATCCACTACTTCATCAATCCCCTGGCACTTGAGTAAACGCAGGATGATATCCGGTCTGGCAAATACCAGGTGAATCTGGTCCCATGGCGTGGGCTTATCAGCTGGTCGTGCAAACTGGGCTTTGAGGGAGGGGTGGATATGGAAGTCGAAGAAAGGCATTGGGGCAATGATTAAATGGTAAATAAAATTTTTGACAGGGAGTCAGGCATTAATTACCCGACATCCGGATATCCGGTCTGCCAGTAGTGATATTTTTTTCAATCAGTTTAAAATAATACAGCCCCGCTTCTTTGGAAAAAAATATTGATTCCATAATCTGAGGAGCAGCTGAAGGGTCAGCGTTTGCCGGTAAGTTAACACGGGTGGGGGGATTACTTAGCGGGTAAATAGCAGAAGTTTCTTTTTGTGTGGTTACCCCCACAGATGTTTCAATAACCAGGAACCCCCGTATTTTATTCCGGTCTGCCGGTGAAATACCCACCTGTTCAAAAGATACTTTAAAGGCATTATTATGTGGAATAAAGCTGATAATATTCTTTCCGTTATAAGTCAGGTTATACACCTGATCTGCAGCGGGGTATTCAATTACATTATGATGCTGAATATTGTTCACCTCAAAAGTCTTTGTAGTATGACCTGCCGTAGCTTCCATCGCAACCGCCGGAATGCTGTATTCAAAAGCAATGGCAAAAAGACCTTTGATGGGTGGTTCTGCCCAGGGTTTGAGTTTGGTTCCGTCATCCATTTGATTTCTCCAGAAAAAACGACGGGAGGCATCACATACCACATTCAGATTATGCACTTTCTCATTGTTGTTTGTTTCATTCCACCAGAGTTGTTCGGCGGGATGTATTTCGGGATGACAGCAATGCCCTTCATCCCAGATCCAGGGGCCATAGACAGCAATTTTTTTACCAACCCGGTCTTCATTTAATTCAATCAGTTTTGATTTGTAACCATCTGCTGGTCTGTACTTATCGGCAATCTCTGCCTCAAGGGTGGTAAAAGAACCGGATGGGCATCCTGATTCACCTGAGGTTGTAAAGGAGCCATAATACTGGGTTTTCATCAACGCGGTATATTCCGGTCCGTGTGCATCCGTCAGAAGAGAGAGGAAGGACGGATCCGGTTTGATATCAATATTTGCATCAAAATCTTCAAATGTACCTTCAATATGTACTTGGTGCACTCTGGTTATTTCTCCGGTCAGTGTACGTTTGAAATATTTCACGTTCCGGTGGTCTCTTTGATTTTTCTGGAGATACCAGAAATTCAGGTTATCCGGTATCAACAGATTGTTGGAAGCGCGTTGAAAACAGGCTGAACCAAGTTCCTCGATACCCCGGAAATCATTACCAATAATTCCCAATTGGGTATTCATCGCTCTTTCCCAGAGCGATCTTCCTTCTGTGGTTTGAATACCGAGCTGTTGTATATTGGTATTGGGTCCATTAACAGTCAGTACACTGGGTGTGGTTGGTAAAGGGGCTTCGATGGGAGGTGATACAACAGCGATCGTATTGGGTGGACCCGGATTGGCTTTTTTGCGTTCCCAGTGACCGGGAACAAATTGTCCGTTTACCATGGCATTTCTGGCCCATACAAAAGTATTTTCCCGGGTGGAAGTAAAAACAACCAGGTAGGATAATTTTTTACTGAATTGCAGGGTTCCAAGATCAGCCACATCTTCGAGCAGGTCTACAGATATGCCATACCCTTTTCCCTGGCTGGCATGTTCATAGAGATAGGCTACCATTCCATCCGGTACACGGATAGAAGCAGCCTGATCGTTGAAATTACTGAGCAGGTATTCGCCCGGTCCATAGGCCTTGCTCACACCGCTGAAATTAATATTGTCAAAAAGTACTACCTGTTTTTTCTGAATCAGGACTGTTTCTGGTCTGGTGACCCTTACCGGTTTTTGACTGAACACCTGGAAACATGATGCCAGCAGAAGAGCCACTGCAAATGACTTTTTCATGTGTGGAGTTTGAATTGAACAATATTGTTTCTGTTGTTTACTAGTGTGCGGAAAGCGGTGGGTCAAACTGGCAGCCTGTAATAAATGCTATTAAAGGTGGGAAAAATAATGTAAATGGCAAATACCACTTAGCGGTATGTTTAAGTAATATTCAAAGCTATTGAATGCTGAATAAGACCTTTTTTAATCAGTCATTTGCAAAAGTCAGTACATGCAGATCATCCGGCAATAGCTATTTGTTTTGTTTATTAATCTGTACAAGAAACACCAGACTGGTTGGATAGAATTTTATAAAGTGTCTGATGTTCTCTTCAATTATGGGCAAAAAAAAATGGGTGAAAGCAGGAAAGCTTTTACCCATTTCATGATATTATATTTTCAGGCAGTCTGCCCGATTCTCAGGTTATGAATTTCTGAAGCCGCTTTTTTCAGTCGAGCCTTTAGGCACACAACTCCACCTTAAACGCTAAACTGAAATAACTGTAAAAATTGTCTTTGAGCTGACTGGTATCACTGCTCCATTCCTGCCCGAACCCAAAGGGCTTGCGGGCATGACTGGCCGCTTCACCAATGCCAATGATTCCTTTATCTGTTTGCAGACGGAATGCATAGTGACTGTTCTGTTGCAGATTTACCGGGTCTAATTCAAATCGTAAC
>DAORJS010000132.1:0-7162 GCA_035439185.1 Chitinophagaceae bacterium | reverse complement strand
ATATTTCAAAAGCACCATCATTAAAGATGTTGCAGTTCTGATAGATTTCAAGGAAGGAAGCGCCTTTGTGCTGATTCGCCCGGATCAGCATGGCCTGTAAATGCTTGGGATCACGATCCATGGTGCGGGCCACAAATGTAGCATCTGCACCCAATGCCAGCGCCAGCGGGTTGAAGGGATGGTCAATACTTCCCATCGGGGTACTCTTGGTAATCTTGTTTTCCTCGGATGTGGGAGAGTACTGGCCCTTGGTCAGACCATAAATCTGGTTATTGAACAGTAAAATATTCACGTTGAAATTGCGGCGAAGCAGGTGAATGGTATGATTACCGCCAATACTCAGTCCGTCACCGTCACCAGTCACAATCCAAACACTCAGCTCGGGCCGGGCTGCCTTTAATCCCGAGGCCACGGCAGTGGCTCTTCCATGGATCGAGTGCATCCCATAAGTGTTCATATAATAGGGAAAGCGGCTGCTACAGCCAATTCCCGAAATAATGGCGATATTCTCCCGGGGAATACCCAGGGTCGGCATTACTTTCTGCACCTGTGCCAGGATGGAGTAGTCACCGCACCCGGGACACCAGCGGACCTCCTGGTCGGTGGCAAAATCCTTGGCAGTTAGGGCCGGGGCTGTAGTTGTTTCGCTCATATCATATGGATTACTACAAATTTACATGAAATGAGCATGCCGAACAAGGAGATATGATTTTTGCAGCGGCTGAATTAGATAACAAAATAAGGGCTGGAAAACCTGAGAGGATTTTGACAAACAGGTTTGAAAAACTTGAAGTACCTGACATTTCATTGGTAGCTTTTAGAAGGTATTCCTCCCTGATTCAGTTCTATAAATGGAAGGAATTAGCCCCTTGGTAAACCGGGAAATGATAAATAAGGAATCCGGTTGGTATCAGCTTTTCTCATGTTTTTTCACATTAAATTTCCTGCTCAGGATGAGTTTAATGTTCCCGGTTGGCAGGTAATAATTATTGGGAGAAGCATGTCCTTTGGCCCATAAAGCAGACCCAAGACCGTTTACTCCAATACTCCATGTTGGGCTGTTATATCCGATTCCTGCCTTGGCCACTATGGAAGGGTCGAAGGCGAATTTCCGCTCTTTACCCCCAATGCCGTCTTCCGAAGTTATCGTCAGATCGAGGTTGGTAACGGCGGAAGCCGTAATAAAGAAGTGTTTATCGATTACTATGGTATAAGCATACCCAATGCCTGGACCAATGGCCATAAAATTGAGATGATTGATTCCTCGTTGGAGGAATGAAGCTTCGATACTTTTAGGGACCAGGGCACTGTCACCTTGTACTGACCCGTAGAATACTGTTCCACCATAAAGTAAAGAGCCTGCCGAACGTTTCTGCCATTCGTTTTGTGTAATCGCTGCCCTGTATGAGAATTTTTCTTTGTTCGGTACTTTATAGGCAGACACACCAAATAGTTTTACCTGAATATCCGGGCGGTAGTAATACCGGTTGGGATTGGAAGAAGCATAACCCTTTGGGAAATTGTAATATCCTTTTGGCAATAAAGCTGTGATATCAATTGCCCATTTCCTTGGATAAACATGCAGCTGCAAATCAAGCCCTTTTGTTTCCCCTTTTGCTGTATCCTTATTCAGAAAGGCAAAGCCATAAAAGATATTTGCTGAAATATTATGATAGGTGATGCCCACCCCCAGGTTCATTTTAGTGTTGGCTTTATACTCAATATCAGTTTGATTGCCGGAAGGGGGGATTGTGAATTTTAAAAATTTTTGTGAGAGATAAACCCTGCCCGTAAGTTTTTCAGGAAGTGTTTCATAGTAACTGCTGTCGTGGAATACTTTTTTCTGGGCCGAAGTACTAATGAATAAGAAGAGGGAGCAGGTAAAAAGGGTTAGTTGTCGTCTCATAAAATTAAATTGATTGACAAAAAATTGATTCGCAGTATCAAAAATCGATATGAAATCTGTGGGAAATCTGAAGCCTTCATAACAGGCTGTTCAATTTAAATCCTGCACAGCCGGTGAAGGTCTTCAGAATCAAAACAGATTATAGCTCTACCTTTGGCTATAAATTAAATTGTTTGAAACAGAGTTTACTGATCTGTATCGGGGTATTTTGTTTACTGACTGGTTCCTTTGGCCAGTCTGTCAAAAAATCAACTGTACCGGCTGCGGTTATAAATGCGGTGGAGAGTAAATATCCGAACAGTTCCTGTACTTGGGAAAAGGAAGACAGCAATTATGAGGCTACATTTAAACAGAATGGAATACAACTCTCCTTGCTGGTAAGCCCGATCGGAGAAATATTGGAAACGGAATCCGGCATAGCAATCACCAATCTGCCGGCTCCTGCTGTTTCATACCTGAAACAAAACTATGCCGGCAAGCATATCAGGGATGCCGCCATGATCGTGGATAGGAGCGGGGCTACCACATATGAAGCAGCCCTGAAAGGGATGGATATTCTTTTTGACAGTAAAGGAAATTTTCTGAAGGAAGTGAAAGATTAATTAACTATTGGATTTTATGCGGTATTCAATGATGAAAGTTTGCTGCCTTTTTATTTTTTGTACCTGTGGTTTTTTCATTTGGGGGAATGCACAAACTGGAAAAATTACGGTGTCCGGCCTTATCCATGATGCCGGTACCAAACTGGCACTGCCATATGTGAATGTGATGTTATACAATGATAAGGATAGTATGTTCATAGTAGGTACCATCACGGATGAAAAAGGATATTTTTCCCTGACAGGACTGAAAAATAATACGGGCTATTATCTGAGCTTTTCTTATTCAGGTTATCTGTCAAAAATGTATCCATTACTGACAGGACAACTTAATAATTTCCTGGATATTGGTGTAATTGATCTGAAGCCGGATGTAAAACTGATGGGTGATGTTACTGTGACTGCCAGGAAAGAAGTGGTAGCTGACAAAATGGATAAGAAAACCTACAGCATTACCGCAAACACCAGTGCTGCCGGGGGTTCCTTATTAGAAGCCATGAAAAATCTTCCGGGTGTTACGACGACACAGGATGGTAAAATTGAACTAAGGGGAAGTGATAAAGTGATGATACTGGTTGATGGAAAGCAAACTGCGCTTACCGGAATCGGAGGTCAGGCCAGTCTGGATAATATTCCTTCCTCAGCAATCGACAGGATCGAGATTATCAACAATCCCTCGTCCCGGTATGATGCAAACGGAAATGCGGGTATTATCAATATTATTTTTAAAAAGGAAAAAAAGGAAGGCTTTAACGGAAAAGCAGGACTGGCGGGAGGAGCAGGGGCGCTCTGGATAAAAAAGGACAATTATCCCGGAATAAGACCACAATACCAGGTCACTCCCAAGTTCAATCCTTCGCTGGCACTCAACTACCGGAAAAATAAACTGAATATTTTTTTTCAGGGAGATGATCTGTACACAAAAACACTGAATAAAAACGAATTTGCTGACAGGTTTTACGATAATGGGGAAGTGGTACTGCAGCAGACAAAACGGAATAGAACAACCAATATTTTAACCCTGAAATCCGGAGTGGATTGGTTGGCCAGCGCAAATAATACATTGACGATATCTGGTCTTTTCAGCAGCGAAAAGATTTTAGACAGAGGGGATGAACCTTTTTTTAATAAGGATTTGTCTGAAAGAAAAAGACTCTGGCAATTCCTGGAAGATGAGCTCAAGACAACAGTAACAGCTTCTGCAAGCTGGCAGCATAAATTAAGGCAGGCAGGCCGGATACTGAATACCGGTTTCAATTATACCTTTCACCGGGAAGATGAAAAATACTTTTTTACAAATACAATGCCTGCCTACACCGGACTGGATTCTTTTAAATTATTATCTGATGAGCATGTGGCAGATCTGAATATCGATTATACTCACCCTCTCAGGCATGGTCGTTTTGAAACTGGTTTTAAACTCCGGCACCGGTGGATTCCGGTGAATATGCAATTCAAACCCGGACTGAATTCACCACTGGATGTTAGTGCCGGTGGATTGGCCAGGTATGAAGAAACGATCCCGGCTATCTATGGGAATTATATATACGAAACAAAGAAGTTTGAAATTGAGGCAGGGCTGCGACTGGAACATGTGAAACTGCAATATGATGTAAACGAGAATCACCCCGTTTACAAAAGTGATGGATATAATTATTCAGAACCCTTTCCTTCATTCCGGCTGGCCTATAAAGTAAATGATAATAACCGTTTTTCATTCTTTTATAACCGTCGGGTAGACCGGCCTAATGAGGTGGATATCCGGATTTTCCCCAAATATGACGATGCCGAAATTATCAAAGTAGGCAACCCCGCTCTTCGCCCGCAGTTCACCAGCTCCCTGGAACTCGGTTACCGGGCGAATGGGAAGGATGGGTATTTCTTTTCTTCTGTCTATCATAAACGCATGCGGGATCTTATCACCAGAATAGGGACGATTGTTCCCGGAAGTACACTGATTTATAATGTTTTTCAAAATGCCGGAAAAAGTTATAGTACCGGAGCGGAGTTGATGTATACACGGAAATTTTCCAATTGGCTGACCTGTAACCTGAATATGAACGGATACCAAAATATTATCGACGGATTTACTGTAACCAACAGGTATCCTTCAGCTCATACTTATACAGCCGGAAGGGAAAGTATTTTTTCGGGAAATATCAAACTGAATAGTCAGCTGCAGTTTTCGAAGCAGACAGAAGGGCAACTAGTAATGATCTACCAGGCACCTGATCTGGTACCACAGGGTAAGGTTTTTTCCAGGTTTTCCATTGATGTAGGAATAAAAAAGACAGTCAATAAAGGAAACGCTGAATGGTATATTAATGCGACAGATATAGGAAATACTCTCCGGTATAAAAGGGAAGTTAAGGGTAATGGATTCAAATACCTGAGTACGGATTATTACGAAACTCAGGTGATACGGATAGGATACAGCCAAAAATTCTGATCTTAAATAAGTATGAAGCTATTGATTGTAGAAGATGAAAAGGAACTCTCCGCCTCCATTGCGGCTTATTTCCGTCAGGAGAACTATGCCTGCGACCTGGCTGCATCTTTCAAAGACGCCTTATTCAGGATCGAAGACTGGGACTATGATTGCATCATTCTTGATATCAATTTACCGGATGGAACAGGGTTACAGTTGCTGAATGAGTTGAAGCGGAATCATAAAACGGATGGAGTGATCATTATCTCTGCCAGGCATTCCGTTAATGACCGCATTGAAGGGCTGAAACTGGGCGCTGATGATTACCTGGTCAAACCCTTTCACCTTTCTGAACTGGCTGCAAGGGTAGCTGCCATCATTCGGCGTAAACTGCATAAAGGAAACAATATCCTTCAATTTGGTGATATTCGTATCGATGTACAGGCGATGGAAGTAACATCAGGCGGAATCCAGGTTGAACTTACCCCCCGTGAATACCAGCTGCTTTTGTATTTGGTGGCTAATAAAGGAAAAGTAATTCCTAAGAATGCCCTGGTCGACCATCTCTGGAGCGGAGATAGCGGCTACGCGGAAAGTACCGATGTCGTGTACACACATATCAAAAACCTGAGAAAAAAACTGCAGCAGCCCGGTTGCGGGGATTATATCAGATCCGTATATGGAATCGGTTACAAAATCACAGAACCATGAAACTGCAGACACGGTATAACAGGATCACCATTCTATCCACTTTTTTCGCTCTCCTGATAGCCGGGATCGGATATTATTTCCTTATTCACTATGTTTTGATTAAACAGCTGGATGCTGCATTGAAAGTGGAAGAAGTGGAAATTCACGACTTTATCAAAAAGCACAACAGCCTGCCGGAAGCTACTGTTTATAAAGATCAGCGTATTGAATTTGAAAAAACGGATCAGCAGGTAGTGCGCCTTTTTAAAAGTATACGATCGTTCCATCCCGGGAAGAACGAAATGGAACCCAGTCGCTGTCTGGAATTTACAGTCACCGTCAACGGACAACATTATCTCACCCGGGTAACTAAATCAGAAGAGGCTACCGAAAATCTGGTGTGGGTAATAGTGATTGCCACCTTTGCACTTATGCTATTGCTGACCCTTGCGCTGTTTTTAGCCAACAGGATCATGTTTAAAAAACTCTGGAAACCATTCCGTTCAACCCTGTCCTCCATTAAATCATTTGATCTGGCACATCCTTCTGATATCAAATCTGAATATACGTCAATTACAGAGTTCAGGGAACTGAACGAGAGTATCCGCCTGATGTCTAAAAAGGTGATCCATGATTATGAATCACTCAAAAGTTTTACGGATCACGCTTCTCATGAATTACAGACACCGCTGGCGGTTATTACATCAAAACTTGATAACCTGATACAACAGCCCGATATCAGTGAAGCAAGTATGCAGGAAATTCAGGGTGTTTACAATTCAGTGGAGAGGCTGTCACGTATGACTCAATCGCTTTTACTGATGACCAAAATAGGTAATAATCAGTTCGCAGGAACTGTAATGCTGTCTTTAAAAGCCATAGTTGAAGAAAAAATGAAAGAAATACAGGAAATGACAGGTGCGAATTCTGTGAAAGCAAATCTGACCGGCGATGACTTCCCGATTTCCATGAATATGGAACTGGCAGACATTATGGTCAGCAATCTTGTCCGCAATGCTTTCCTTCATAATGCGGCTGGCGAAAATGTTTTGATATCCTTGCTGAATAATAAGCTAACGATCTCCAATGCGGGTGAATCAGCATTGGACAGCAGGTATTTATTTACCCCTTTTTACAAGTCTGATCAGTCCACAGGTAGCGGCTTAGGTCTTGCCATCGTACAATCAATCTGCAATCTGTATCATTTGAAATTGACCTACTATTATGAGCAGGGACATCATTTATTTAGTATTCAGTTCCCTAAACAAACTTTATGACAAACCGGGTTTGATGAAAGCTGGTCAGAATAATCTGGACATAATGCTGATCAGAAAATAGCATTTTGATCATTCAAGAGATGCCTCCAGCTCCTCCCAGTACTCCGCCGCCCTCCTCGTATGCGGTATCACAATTGTGCCTCCCACAATATTAGCTACGGCAAATACCTCGTAGACCTGTTCCGTACTCACACCCAGCTCATGCACTTTGCCCAGATGATACTTGATACAATCATCGCAGCGCAGCACCATACTGGCCACC
>DAORJS010000131.1:0-7178 GCA_035439185.1 Chitinophagaceae bacterium | reverse complement strand
TGTTCAGATTTTCTGATATTCCTTTTCAGGTTGTCATTGTACTGATCAGCGATTGTTACATAAGGTCTGTTCAGCGAAAGGACATAATTACTTCTCTTGTTGACTGCTGCTGATTGGGGCTGATTACCGGCATTCAGCATGATATCAATATACCGGAATGAAGAAGGAATGGATTGTATAAAATCATCAGTTGCAGCAGGCGTAACTGATTGGCCAAATACGCCGAGTTGAGCGGTGATAAAAGGCTGATATAAATATTTAATACCCCAGCGCTTATTCCAGGTAAGAGGCATCACTGCTTCATAGTCATTTAATACCAGTGCATCCCAGTGTTGGGCCATCTGATCCAGATAAAAGGAATAGCCATAAATCAAACCATTGGAGGCCTTCTCAATACATTGGTCCCATTTGGATTTGTCAATGTCCTGTTGCGGGATATATCGGATATCCTTTATCATCAGAAGTTCAGGTTACGGTCAATCTTGCGGAAGCTGAAATTGGAGATATCAATCGAGAAAGAAATCTTTTTCCAGAATCTTTGCTTCTTTTCAATGGTGGACTGGATATATTCTTTGTACACATTACTGTAAAGCAGCGGAATGTAGATATTAATGGTTTCCCTGAACAAAGGAATCTGTAAACCTGCATCAAAAAGGAAACGATCGGATTCAGCATTGGGCTTCCAGGCTTCGGATGCTGTGCCCAGATCAAAGAAAACCTTGAGAGGGATCTTTACCGGTAAAACAGAGAGCGGGTTCACCGCATCCGGGATCGTGGTACTGAAATTTGCAGCGATCAGCCAATCATCCGTTTTACCCACTTTGTCAGCCAGTAAATCTGTTCTTACTTTAAAAGCACCATCCCTTACCATGATCTGCTGACTGGCAAGGCCTTCAAATTTATTCCGGCCCATGAAGTATTCACTATAGGTGTAATCCTCATACCCATTGGCCCCGGTCATGTTCAAATGATAACGATCGGTGGCAAATTGTCTGGTAAAGGTTTTGGAGCCTCTGTAAAAAAATTTGCCGGCAAAGAAACGGACATCCAGTCCGCCTTTTTTAGGATAGTTGAAAAAGTAGTTGCCGGTAAAAGCTGTTCTTACAAACTCTTTTCCCTGTTCAATTTTCAATTCTCCTTTATATGGATACAATACCCGGTTATTTTCAATCACAATCCTAAGTTGGTTCAGGGTCCGGTTATTATCTGTAATCCGGTATTTGGTACTGATGGTCGTGTCTATACCGCTGATCGTGGTATCCCGGTAAAAACCGAGCCCGTCCTCATTCATCAGGAAGGTTTTGAACTGGATAAAACGGTTCAGGTTGCTGCGGGGATTTTTTTCTTTCAAGGTAAGCTTAATACCTGGTACGATTTTTCTGAAACCGAGGTAAACTTTATTATTATCATTATCTGTGTAAGTATCAGCCGTAAATGTGGAAGCATTGACTCCGAATTCAATTTTACGAAATAGCTGATTGGGATATAAGCTGTAATAAAGAAATCCCAGACCGGTTAATTTTTTACTGCCGGTGGCATACATGGGGGCAACCAGGAATTGTAACCGGGGAGGAGGGAGTTTCATATTGGTAACAAATGCACCTGCCATGAATTTGTCATAGCTGTTTGCTCCCAGAGCAGGTCCGAATAAAATAAGGTCCTTTGTTGGCTTTTTACTCCATTGCACCAGTGATTTGATATCGCCGATAAATGCCGTTTTCAGACCCTTGCTTTGTTGTTGGGGGAGTAATCCTTTTTGATTCAGTAATTCAAATGCTTTATCCAGATTTTTTTCACTCACTTCTTCCAGTACAATTTTAAGATCCTCCGGCTCCGGATGTTTGAACTGCCAGCGTTGAAAATATTTTTGCATAGCCTGTTGAAAGATAGATTCGCCCAGCAAGGATTCAAGATACTGCATCCAGGCAGCTGTTTTGTAATAGGCAATCATGGCGTAATTGAGCAGACTCAGACTGTCGGAACTGGTACGGATCGGCTGATCCAGTTTTTCAACTACCTGGGTTTCAAAAAGCAGTTGTTCCAGTTTGGGTGAAGCGCCATAATAGCGTTCACTGTATTTATTCTCATAAAAACTGTTGAGGCCTTCGTCCATCCAGGGATGCTTTCTTTCATTACTGGCGAGGATGCCATAAAACCAGTTGTGTCCGATTTCATGGGCAATGACCTTGTCGAGTGATTTTGGATTGTCAACAGGACTGATTACAGTAATGGTGGGATACTCCATACCGCCTCCAAAACTTTCAGGTCCTTGAACCACCTGCACCACCTGGTAAGGATATTCTCCTACCAGGGAAGAATAATGGTGGATGGCCTGTTTGGCATAAGTAGTGCTTTTGCTCCAGTCTTTTTTCTGATCCGGAGTGTAATAAGTAATCACATCAACTGTTTTTCCGGAGGCCAGGATACAACTATCCATATTCACGATAAACCGTTTGTCAGCAAACCAGGCAAAATCATGGATCCGCTCCTGTTTAAATTGCAGGGTTTTGGTGGCAGGATCAGAATCCGGGAATGATTGATAACTGGTTTTGTATTGCCCGGCTGCATTTTTGGTTTTTTGTTTTACCGGTTCCCAGCTAAACTGTGTTCTAGTTTGCAGCCATGCTTTTTCGTTCTCATCCTGCAATACGCCTGTGGCGGCAACTACATAGTTTTTGGGGAGGGTAATGCGGACATCAAAGCTGCCGAATTCACTGTAAAATTCTCCCTGGTCAAGATAAGGCATGGGGTGCCATCCATTTTTATCATATACCGCCGGCTTGGGATACCATTGGGTGACCTGGTAGCTTTGACCATCATGCCCCCCTCTGGAAAAGTTAAAAGGCAGCTGAACATGAAAAGCTGTGCTGAGGGTAATTTTTTGTCCGGGTGGAAGCGGCAGCGGAAGATTCACTTTTACAACATCAATATACTGCGGATGATCTTCCAGTGTTGCAGTGCTTCCGTTTACTTTAAAGTCAAGCTGGTTAATGTATCCTTTTTCTTCTTTGGAGGAAAAATAAAAGCGGGTGCTGCCATTTTCAAGTTGCTGATCAGTAAATGCTGTTTTATCGTTCTTGTAGGCATTGGGCCAGCAGTGGAACCAGATAAATTTTAATGTATCAGGAGAGTTATTGCTGTAATCAATCTTTGCAAAACCATTCAGCGAATGTTCTTTATCATTCAGGGTTACATCAATCCGGTAATTGACTTCCTGTTGCCAGTAAGGTCGCTGGCTACTGACAATCGTCAACAATGAATAAGTGGACAGGTAAAGGAGGAATTTCTTCAATGGGATATAGTTTCTCAAAAATATAAAAACAAATCGTCAATTCTTGACATTGTAAGGTCAATCTTAAAGTGCTCGTCACTTTTTACACCCCCACTACCCACTACCTACTAGTCACTAGCCACTTTCCATTTTCCCTTTTCAATTTTCAATTCCCCATTCCCCACTAGCCGAACCCCACTAGCCCCTCCCTATTTTCCTTTCCCTTTAAAAATAATCCTCAACGTATGTATCATAATTCTGAAATCAAGTGCCAGTGAAATATTCTCAATATACACCAGGTCATACTTGCTTCTTTCGATCATCTCATCTACATTTTCGGCATATCCAAATTGCACCATCCCCCAACTGCTGAGACCCGGTTTTACCTTGAGCAGGTATTTGTAAAATGGATGACGGGGAATGATCTGGTCAATATAATAACGGCGTTCGGGGCGGGGACCTACCAGACTCATTTGTCCGATCAGGATATTCCAGAGTTGCGGTAATTCATCCAGCCGCCATTTGCGCATGAGCCGGCCCCATTTGGTAATACGGGGATCCTGATCTGAGGATAAGGAAGGCCCTTCCTTTTCGGCTCCATCCACCATCGAGCGGAATTTAAACATGGTAAAGGGCTTGCCTTTATAACCGATTCTTTCCTGTGCAAAGATGACAGGACCGGGAGAAGAGAGTTTTACACGGATCGCGGCATAAAGCATAAGGGGAGATAGCAGGATCAGTCCAAGTAAGGAGAGACCTACATCCAGCAGTCTTTTAATATTTTGCTGCCACTGGGGCATGAGTCCGGTTTGCAGATCAATAAGCGCAGCACCCATTACATTGCTGGTCTTAACCGAACCGGACAAAATATCCAGTGTATCGGGGAGGATTTTCACTTCCACATCTTTTTCACTGAGCCGGTTGATCAATGATTCCAGTAATTCTTTTCTTGACTTATCGATAGCCAATACCACAAGTCTGATCTGATCACGTTCAATAATGGTTTCAAGTTCCTCGAGGCTGCCTGACCTTGGTAACAATCGGGATATTCCGTTTTTTCCATCAGTTTCAGTAGGAATAAAACCTGTATAATGATAACCACCATCGAGCAGGCTTTTTGCAGTTTCCCGGAAGATTCGTGTGGAGGTATCACAGTTCCCGAGCAGCAGGGTATTGAACTGTACTTTCCCGCTAAGTAATTGTTTTTTTACCCGGCTCAGAATCAGCCAACGGCCAAAAAAACTGAGTCCGAAATGGAGGGTGAATAAAACCAGAAAGGCAGAGTAATAATAGCGATAATCATTTTCTGCATCATCCAGCAGGAAGGCAAAAAAGAGGACGATGCATCCCAGTAAGCTGCAGATAAAGGTACTGGTGAACTCATCCAGTCTTGATTTACTGTATAGCGAATGATAAGCGCCCAATAAGGAATACAAAATCAGCCAACCCAGTGGAATGAAAACAATACCCAGCCAGAACTTATTATCGGTTTGTAAAACACCGGTATCAGTCACCGGTTGTCCTAATATCGCTCTGCGGATAAAAAAGAAAAGGGCCCAGGCCAGGGAGGCCATCATAAAATCAATGATGGTATACCAGGCAATGGATATTTTCTTTCGGGAACTCATGAACGGCTGATGATATTATTCCCAATTTTTTCCAGAATCTGGTGGGCTACATCCATGGCCATCAGTCCGTCAACTTCAGTAACTGTAGTACGTGTGTTTTGCTGGATGGCATTCTTGAAAGCAGTCAGTTCTTCTTTGATGGCATTGACTTCCGGAATCAATGGATTGGCCATGGCAATTGTTTTCTTGCCGCTGGGCGTTTCGATATCAAAGGCAAATACATTGGAATCCTGTGGTTCTTTGAGTTTGATGACCTCGGTTTTTTTATTGAGGAAATCAATCCCGATATATGAGTCTTTTTGAAAGAGGCGGATCTTGCGCATTTTCTTCATCGAGATCCGGCTGCTGGTAAGGTTGGCTACACAACCGTTGTTGAATTCAATCCGCACATTGGCGATATCGGGTGTTTCCGTCATCACCGCCACACCGCTGGCAGAAATGCTTTTAACGTCACTTTTCACAATGCTGAGTATGATGTCAATATCGTGGATCATCAGATCGAGAATTACACTTACTTCTGTACCCCTGGGATTGAATTGTGCCAGACGATGTACTTCTATAAACATCGGATTCAGGGGCATTCCCTTGATAGCGAGAAAGGCGGGGTTAAAACGTTCCACATGTCCCACCTGGCATTTGATTCCGGATTCTGCCGTGAGCTTTACCAGTTGTCTGGCCTCTTCCATGGTATTGGCCAGGGGCTTTTCCACAAAAACATGTTTCCCCTTTTTGATCGCTTTTTCGCAGAGTTCAAAATGGTAATTCGTGGGAGCCACTACATCTATAGCATCGCAGGCGTCGATGAGGCTGTTGGCATCCAGGAAGCGGGGGAGTTGGTATTTATCGGCGACTTCAAGAGCAGTATCATCGTTGGGGTCATAAAATCCAACAATCTCGGTGCCGGGGATTTCTTTCCAGTTATTGAGGTGGAATTTACCCAGGTGACCAACGCCAAATACGCCTACTTTGAACATAACAATGAATTAATCAGCAAAGATAAACATTCAATGTTCTGGCAAAGAAGGAATTATGAACAGATGTGCTTAGAGAATGGCAGACCGGCTGATATAGGCCGGATGATAAATAAACATACAGGAACCATTGCGGATGGTATTAATCACCGGGATGGCCAGGTTACTGGGAACGGCCGGACAACCCTGGCTTCGGCCGATATAGCCCTGACTCTGTACATAGGAGTCATTTACATAAGGGGCTCCATGAACCACGATTCCTCTTTCGTATGCATTGTCATTGATACCGGGTTCCAGTCCTTCCAGTTTGAGTGAATATCCGTTCTTGCCTTCATAGGTTTCCCGGGTGATATAAAAGCCCGGACTGCTCATATAGGAAGAATGCTGATTGGAAAACTGGTTGGCCATTTCTTTACCTGAATTGCGGCCATGTGATACGAGGGTATTATAAATCACCCGGTAGTTTTTCATATCGAGAATGTACAATCTTTTTTCGCTGCTGGGTTTGCTGAAATCAATAATGGAAATAATGGAATCATTCAATAAGAGGCCTTCTTCCAGCAAACGTTCAAACCCCTTTTTGGCATATTCAAATGCATCCCGGCTTAAGCCGTGTAATTGTAACTGCAGGCTATCATAGACTGATCTTCCCGGGTCACTGAGCAGGAGGGAATCTGAAGTATGACTGCTGTTTGATCCGGACGGTGGAACTAAAAACAATTTACTGCCGGTGGCAGATTTGGCAAAAGCAAAAGGTAAATGGAGGATCCCGATGACCAGGGAACTGATAAATAAATAGAATGCCTTAACTCTTTTCATAGTGCTACTCATCCCTGTGTTGGCAGGGCGCCATTAACCGTGATTATTTAACGCAGGGTTTTGGGATTTCGTATCAGAGCAGTCGTGGATGTGGAAAAGTCTGAATAACGTGCTAATCAGGCTGCAAATTTACTGAATAAGCGGGGAGGGGTCTTGTTAAATCGGGTTTGTAACACTATTTATTGAGTCAGATCATCAAACCCATATTTTGAGAGCTGATTAGGGGTCATTTTGATCAAAAACCGGGGTTTGGATTTATGGTTGCTTTCCGGACTTCCCGGGAACCCGTAAAAACAAAAACATTTGGATGAAAAACCTCCGGCAGTTATCTTTGCACTCCTTAAAAAAGCGACTGTTTTCAGTGGCTGAATAAGGTAAACGGATCGGTAGTTCTCCCGATAGTTATCGGGATGGTTAGAATGCCGGCAGTTTAAAAATAGTTGGATCGGTAGTTCAGTTGGTTAGAATGCCGCCCTGTCACGGCGGAGG
>DAORJS010000130.1:5248-7185 GCA_035439185.1 Chitinophagaceae bacterium | reverse complement strand
ATGATCTGATCTTATTCCTTATCCGGATTATTCAGTGAAAGTGTGATCCACCACACTTTGATTTTATCCAGGACTTTTTGAACAGCCGGCATATCGCTTTCCAGACCTGTGTCACCATACAATGATTGGTCCTGCATATTTTCTTCAAAAAGCTCTATCCGGTAATGTATGTTAGATTTGTCCAGTTTTCCTTCATTATAGGAAGAAATGGTTCCGCCATAATCCCAGCCAAAACCATAAAAGGAAATCTTTTTTCCATTCACCCGCAACAGGTCTTTAAAACCCGATCCGATTTTGATACTATCTACCGAATGCCAACGGGCCTGATCCCCGAAACACTCAATGGCATTGATGATCCGGTGGTAAGCGGTATCGCTCCAGTAAATAGTAAACTCATCAGGCTGACCGGGGAATACTTTGGTTACATCAACGGAATCCATACACTCCGGACCACAAATACGCTCATCCTTCACATTGGCATCTCCATATGTTTTCTTCACATCATCAATGGCCATACCGGCAGTAATAAATCCCCAGGAACTATCGGTGATCATAAAGCTGTCGGTCGATGCCGGAGGAACTATCTTGTCTGTTGCAGCCTTGTCTTTTTGTTTACAGGAAACTATTACTGACAGAAAAGCCAGCAGGGATAAACTGAATTTTTTCATTTGTTGGTTTTATGCATGAGTGATGATGGCGGTGGCTTCAATTTCCACGAGGTATTCCGGCGCAATCAGTTTGCTGATCTCCAGCATAGTGGTACAAGGTTTAATCTCCCGGAAAAACTCGCCATGTGCCCGTCCATATTCTTCCCAGCGGGAAATATCGGTGACAAAGATCCGGGTTCTTACCACATCTTTTAAGGAAGCACCTGCGCGTTCCAGTACTTTTTCAATCTTTTGAATCACATATTTGGTCTGCTCATATGCCGAGTTGCCACCCACCAGGTTACTCTGATCATCAACTGCCACCGTGCCGGTTACCTCAACCACATTACCCACTTTCACCGCGCGACTATAACCAACAATATCTTCCCATTTGGCGCCTGAAGAATAATTAGTTCTTTCCATTATTATTTGATTTCGATTTGACTGTCTGGAATCAATGGCTCTCCGCTCATCCGGAGCAGGATCTGTGCAACGGTCACCACATCTTTCTGGCAATAAGTGACGATTCTTGGAAGATTTTTTTCTTCCCAATACACTTTCCACACCATGCTGCCATCAATATCGTCTTTGGGTGTGGGAATACCAAGGGTATGTGCCAGTAAAGCCAGGGAGGTAAAACTTTTATAATCTCCGAATTTCCAAAGCTCCAATGTATCGTAGTGATTGACTTCCCATGGTTTTTTACCGGCAATATTCAGAATGGAGGGAATCGGAAGCGCATTGATGATCATCCGGCGGCAGAGATAGGGAAAGTCAAACTCCTTGCCATTGTGCGCACAGAGATAGCGGGTTTCTCCTGCTGACCATTTATTGATCATATCAGCAAACTGCTGCAGCAATAATCGCTCGTCATCGCCGGCAAAACTTTTCAGGATTATTTTTCTCTGTGCTTCATTCCCCATGATCACGCCACAACTGATACAGACAATTTTACCAAACTCAGCATAGATACCGGCACGAGGATACAGGGATTCGTTGTTTTCACCTTCATGGTATTTGAGCAGGCTGTTGGATTTGTTGTCCCATAGTGCTCGCCAGCCATCAGGCAGACCATTATAATCCGGGTATTGTGGCACGGTTTCAATATCCAGAAATAGAATATGATGGAATGGAAAAGATAACATGTCCGGTCTTTTATTAAAAGTAAAGCCTTCAAACGGGCTCACAATGGGAAAAAAACGGGAATTTATGCGCCTTCAATCAGTCCGACATGGTTTCCAAACGGATCTTTTACGATGGAAACACGGGTAGGTCCACCCACATTGGTTA
>DAORJS010000130.1:0-5148 GCA_035439185.1 Chitinophagaceae bacterium | reverse complement strand
GGCTGTGATAAATAACGGTGCGGAGTTTTTGAAACATATCAGAGGAATTTATCGCCTTTGTTTCTTTTTATTTCCGCTACATAATCCTTGATCTCCTGTTCTTTGTTCTTTTTACAGATCAGCAGGACATCTTTGGTATCAACAATAATATAGTCATTTAACCCCTGCAACAGCACCAGCTTATTGTCGGGAACATGGACCATACAGTTACTGGCATCCACCACCATGATATTTTTTCCCACGGCTGCGTTACCGAAATAATCCTTGTCCATATTTTCCCAGGCACTGTTCCAGGTACCCAAGTCGCTCCAGCCAAAAGTGGCTGGAAGAAGGTAAACATTATCCGCTTTTTCCATCACGGCAAAATCAATTGAGATATTGGTGCATTGCGGATAAATATTTTCCACCACCGCCTTTTCTTCAGGCGTATTGAATTTGTCTTTCTCTGCTGCAAAAAGCTCATACAGTTCGGGTGCATATTTCTCGAAAGCGGCAACAATATTTTTAACCTTCCAGGTAAAGATCCCGGCATTCCATAAAAAATCACCACTGGCGATAAAGGCCTTGGCCAGTTCTTCATTCGGTTTTTCGGTAAAGGTTTTTACCTTATGCACACCAGGCGCGGCTTCTGCAGTTTCGTGTTGTATATATCCGTATCCGGTGTTCGGGTGGGTGGGTTTTACACCGATTGTTACCAAAGCATTGATATGATCTACAAAATGCAGTGCATTTTTGGCAGTTTGTACAAACTGATCTGTTTCCAGAATCAGGTTGTCGGCCGGTGCGGCAATCATCAGGGCTTTTGGATCTTTGCTGAGGAGCTTGAATGCCACATAAGCAATACAGGGAGCCGTGTTTTTCCGGGAAGGTTCAGCCAGAATATTTTCAGCTGGCAGATCAGGTAATTGTTTTTTTACAATCTCCACATATTCTTCCGAGGTAACCACATATATATTATTCTGCGGAATCAGGTGCCTGTATCTGGCAAAGGTTTGCTGGATCAGTGTTTGACCAGTGCCCAGTATATCCAGAAATTGCTTGGGTAAAGCGGTGCGGCTCATGGGCCAGAACCGGCTGCCGATTCCCCCCGCCATTATTGCTACGTAGTGGTGCTTGTTCATGTTGATGTTATCGGGGTAAGAACCGGCAAAGCCTTTGATCTCACCATTATATCAATCCTTCTCTGATCAGGTCATGCAAATGTATGATACCCTTGTATTTTCCATCGGCAGTAACCACCAATTGTGAAATTTCATTTTTTCGAAGCAAATCCAATGCTTCCACCGCCAGCGCATCTCCGTTGATGGCCCTGGGGTTCGGCGACATAATATCTCCGGCATTGACGCTTTCAATAGACACATTCTTCTCCAGCATTCTTCTCAGGTCACCGTCGGTAATAATCCCCATCAGGTTTTCTTCGGTGTCAATCACCGCAGTAACTCCTAACCTCTTTGCGGTCATTTCAACTATGACTTCTCTGAGCGACTGATGAGCAAAAACCATTGGCCGTTCATTATTATCCGACAGATCCGATACCCGCATGTACAGTTTTTTACCCAATGTGCCACCCGGGTGGTATTTCGCAAAATCACCGGGTTGAAATCCCCGAAGCTCCATCAAACAAACAGCCAGGGCATCACCCATCACCAATTGCGCAGTGGTACTGCTGGTGGGTGCCAGGTTATTCGGACAGGCTTCCTGATCAACTGTTGTGTTCAATACGGTATCTGCATTTTTTGCAAGAAAGGAGACCGGGTTTCCTACAATGGCCACCAGATGGTTACCAAAATTTTTCAGCAGGGGCACCAGCACTTTTATTTCAGGGCTCTCTCCACTCTTGCTGATCAGCACCACCACATCATCTTCCTGAATCATCCCGAGGTCACCATGAATGGCATCTGCCGCATGCATAAAAAGAGAAGGAGTTCCGGTAGAATTAAAAGTGGCCACAATTTTTTGCGCAATCAAGGCACTTTTACCAATTCCACTTACCACGACTCTTCCCCGACCACCCGCAATAACCCGCACTGTTTTTTCAAAATCTTCATTGACATAGGAAGCTAGTCCTGCGACGGCCCTGGCCTCAAGGTCAATCGTTTGCAATGCTACCTGTTTGATGGATGCCGGCATAAGAATCGGCAAAATTAGCGGATTTACATGCATCAGCACCTGACAGCGTATTTACCGGGTAATTTTAACGTTCATACCTGCGGGAAAGGGGGAAAACTATTGTAAATTTGTTACCCTTCTGAAAAAGGAACCCCTGAAACGGGGATCAGCAACTGTGCGACAGACAACTCCGGTGAAAGAAAAGTCCCTGAAGGTCAACCCACCCGGTCCCTCGTCTTTATTTTACAGTGATTCCCCGGTCTTTAGGTGAAGGAATACTCGTATTAGTTCCAGAAAACAGCAGCCGCAAAAAAATAAATCCTTTGTTGCAAGCTGTTTCGGGCAAAAAAGAGTATCTTAATTAAATCTGATTAGCAGCTCCTGCCAATAGCGGGAATGAAATTATTGAGCAATGGGAACATCAACAGCGAAGAAACCAGGCGCAAAATCCAGTCCTTCAAAAGCCGGTAAAACGGTTAAGACAAAAGAGACCGCCCCCTCTAAAAAGCGGTTTGACCTGCACAAGGCATTAAAGGAAAATTTTGGCTTTACTAAATTCAAAGGAACACAGGAAAAGGCAATTGAATCGTTACTCGCCGGTCACGATACTTTTGTGATCATGCCTACCGGTGGCGGCAAGAGTCTTTGTTACCAGCTACCCGCCCTGGTCAGTGAAGGCGTGGCATTAATTGTATCTCCGCTGATTGCATTGATGAAGAACCAGGTGGACCTGGTACGCGGTTACAGCAGTAATGATGAAGTAGCACACTTCCTGAATTCCACCCTTAATAAAAAAGAAATCAAGGAAGTTCATGATGACCTGCTTACGGGCAAGACCAAAATGCTCTATGTGGCACCGGAAACCCTGACAAAGCAGGAAAATCTGGAATTCTTTTCTGATCTGACCATTTCATTTTTTGCTGTTGATGAAGCGCATTGTATATCAGAATGGGGCCATGATTTCAGACCGGAATACAGAAGACTGCGGGAAATGATGATCCAGATAAATCCCGATGCGCCGGTAATTGCATTAACTGCTACCGCCACACCTAAGGTACAGAGTGATATTATCAAGAACCTTGATCTTCGGGAACCCAATGTTTTTATTTCTTCCTTTAACAGACCCAACCTTTATTACGAAGTACTTCCCAAGATCAAAAAGTCGCAAACGGATGAAAATATTGTCCGCTTTATTAAACAGATGGCAGGCAAGAGCGGTATCGTTTATGCCCTGAACAGGAAAACAACAGAAGACCTGGCCGATATCCTGAATGCCAATGGTATCAGCGCCGTAGCCTATCATGCGGGTTTCGATAGTAAGATCCGTTCAGAAAGACAGGACCAGTTCCTCAACGAGGATGTACAGGTGATTTGTGCCACGATTGCATTTGGGATGGGTATCGACAAACCGGATATCCGCTTTGTGATCCACTATAATATTCCAAAGAGTATAGAAAATTATTATCAGGAAACAGGTCGGGCCGGTCGTGACGGACTCGAAGGAAAATGTCTGCTCTATTATTCGCATAAGGATGTCAGTAAGCTGGAACACCTGATGCGCGACAAGCCATTGAGCGAAAGAGAAGTAGGCGCTCAGCTGATCAACGAAACCGTGGCCTTTGCCGAAACCGGTGTTTGCCGCAGAAAAGTATTGATGAGTTATTTCGGGGAAGAATATGAACAGGAAACCTGTGGTCAATGTGATAACTGTAAACACCCCAAAGAAAAAACAGAAGCCAAAGATGAGGCCGTGGTGGTGCTCAAAGCGATCAGGGAGCTGGACGAACGTTTTGCAACCGATTATACAGTTTTGATCATTACCGGAAAACTGACCCCACAGATACAAATGTTCCGCCACGAAGGACTGAATGCTTTTGCCAGTGGCAATGAAAAAGAACCTTTCTTCTGGAATTCATTGATCCGGCAGATGTTGCTGGAAGGATTCCTCACAAAGGACATTGAAGAATATGGGGTATTAAAAATCACGAAGAAGGGAGAAGCCTTTCTCAAAAAGCCGAAATCATTCAAGATTGTACTGAACAATACTTACGATGATGCTAATGCTGATGATGAAGAAGCCGTGGAATCAACGGTAGGGGCTGCGGTGGATGAGCGCCTTTTTGAAATGCTCAAGGAACTGAGACAAAAAGAAGCAAAGAAAAAATCACTGCCGCCATTTGTGGTCTTCCTGGAGAATTCTTTACAGGATATGGCTACTTTTTACCCCATCACTTTGGAGGGTCTGGAAAAATGTCAGGGAGTGAGCAAGGGCAAGGCCATTAAATACGGGAAACCCTTTGTAGAGCTGATTGTCCGTTATGTGGAGGAGAACAATATTGAAAGACCGGATGATTTTGTGATGAAGAGTGTGGTGAACAAGAGCGGTAATAAAGTGTATATCATTCAGAATACAGATAAAAAAGTATCCCTGGAAACCATTGCCAAAAACAAAGGATGGCGGATGGATGAAATGCTGGAAGAAATGGAGACCATTGCGGCCAGCGGTACCCGCCTAAACCTGGACTATGCCATTGATGAAATGCTGGATGATGATGATCAGGATGAAATCATGGAATATTTCAAGGGATGTGAAACCTCCTCACTCCAGGTGGCCCAGGAAGAGCTGGCTGACTACAATTTTAACTGGGAGCAGCTTAAAATCATGCGGATCAAGTTCCTGAGCGTTTACGGAAACTAATTGGGCAAAAACTCCATTTTATGTGGATTTTTTGTGAATTCCTGCTATATTTGCAACCCCGAAGGCGCGAAAGCGTTTTTGGGAAAGCCCAACACAAGAATCTGGTCAGGCTTCCACTTGCCGGGTTTTTGTGAAAAGGCGGATTAGAACAACCAGCCTTCGCCAAGGCTACGGCTGGTAAAAGGTGCGGTAGCTCAGTCGGTAGAGCAAAGGACTGAAAATCCTTGTGTCGGCGGTTCGATCCCGCCCCACACCACGAGGGTCTGAACTGAATAGTTCGGACCCTTTTTTTATTTGAAACCTTCCAAGGGTTATTGAAGACCAGTCTTCGCAAAGGCTAC
>DAORJS010000129.1:0-7242 GCA_035439185.1 Chitinophagaceae bacterium | reverse complement strand
TTCGGTGATCCGGGCCTGGCCTTTAATATTCTTAAAGGCGGATTCTAATTTTTCCTGTAGACTGTTGAACATATTTCACATTTTCTGTTTCACCCTGCGGT
The DNA here is from genome assembly GCA_035439185.1 of Chitinophagaceae bacterium. Taxonomy (GTDB): domain Bacteria; phylum Bacteroidota; class Bacteroidia; order Chitinophagales; family Chitinophagaceae; genus JJ008. The sequence continues at coordinate 7,141 of DAORJS010000129.1, read as the reverse complement.
GCAGGCCGGTAATACCGGTAACCCGGCGGGCAATGAGCGATTAAATCCGGTTGCGTTCATCCCATATATACAGTACGAGCAACCTGTTGTAAAATAAAAAGTGAACATCAGATGTTCACTTTTTAAAAGTCTTGCAAAGATACTACTTCAGAAAGCTTTGCAGTATGTCAGGAAGTGTAAAGTTTTATTGCGGGTTTCTGTTTTTAGTCAAAAATCAGGTTCCAAGATAGGTTCTCAGCAACTGGCAGCGGTTGGAAGCCTTGAGTTTGGTAATGGCTTTATCCTTGATCTGGCGGACTCTTTCGCGGGTCAGACTGAATTTTTCACCAATATCTTCCAGACTCATGGGATGATCCACCCCGATGCCAAAAAAGAAACAGATCACTTCCTTTTGCCTTTCTGTAAGGGTTTTCAGGCTCCGGTCGATTTCTGTCTTCAGGGATTCATTGTATTCCAGGGCTCCGTCTGTTTTTTCTGCGTTAGGGTTCTCCAGTACATCCATCAGGGTATTTTCTTCTCCATCAGAAAGCGGTGAATCCATGCTTACGTGGCGGGCATTGATACCCAGGGTGGAGGTTACTTCTTCGATATCCATTTCCAGCACTTCCGCCAGTTCTTCGGCCGAAGGTTCCCGCTCATATTGCTGTTCCAGCAGGGAATAGGCTTTCTGAATCCGGTTGGTAAGCCCCACTTTATTCAGTGGAAGCCGCACAATCCTTGACTGCTCTGCGAGGGACTGCAGGATACTCTGACGGATCCACCACACGGCATAGGAAATGAATTTGAATCCCCGGGTTTCATCAAAACGCTGGGCAGCCTTGATCAATCCCACATTCCCCTCATTGATCAGGTCCGGAAGTGACAAACCCTGGTTCTGGTATTGTTTGGCCACTGACACCACAAAACGAAGGTTGGCCTTGGTCAGGCGATCCAATGCACGTTGATCTCCCTGTTTGATCAGGGTAGCCAGTCTTACTTCTTCTTCGGGGGAAATGAGTTCTACCTTGCCAATTTCCTGCAGGTACTTCTCTAAGCTCTGCGATTCACGATTGGTAATAGATTTCGTGATCTTGAGTTGCCTCATGCTCATAGGTATGGTTTTAAATGGTGTATTTTAAGGGTTTAAGAATCTGTTTGGGTCACTTAATGACTCAAAAAATACCCACCACAATGTCATTTGTTGTTCAGAAAGTATTGAACTTCAAAGCAATTTATGGCTTTAGCCGGTATCAGCCAAAAAAACTTTGACAAGCTCTTAACGATTTCCGGGGCAATATTATTTTAACTGCCCTGCCCCTGAAACCGGAACGGGGAAAAATAAAGGACAAAATATGACGGTGCAATCATTATTTCTTTATTATTGCAGCGGTCACTATACTATCAGAGACGAAGTAATGAGTAAACAATTATACACTTTAGAGTTCCCTGTTCGCTGTTCGCCATCAATTCTTTATGAGTTTTTGTCTACCCCCGCAGGGCTGGCTGAATGGTTTGCCGAGAAAGCAGATGAAAGAGATAATATATTTTATTTTGGCTGGGACAGTTCCTATGAGAAAGCTGAAGTGATGGAAATGGAGCAGGATAAGTTTATCCGCTTTCATTGGTTGACAGCCCCCAAGGAAGAATATTTCGAGTTCCGGATTGAAAAATCGGAAATCACCAATCAGACGATCCTTATCATCAAGGATTTTGCAGAGAAAAAAGACATCAAGGACCAGAGTATGCTCTGGGATTACCAGGTGAAAGAGCTCTTTCACCGGTTGGGTAACTGATGCCTTATTCCAAAAGTTTTACCAATGAAAAATAATGCCAGGCCAGTACTTCAGTAATGTTGTACGGACCTTCCCATGCATCTAATGGAATTCTTTTTGACAGTTTGAGAAAAGACTGGCCACAGATGATGCGCTCCCATTCTTCTGCACTGCAGGCTGATACCGGTTTGTAATTATCTTCTTCAAAATGATGTTCCCATTCCGTTGTATTAATGCAGATAAAATAGTCACTGGCTGTTAATCCCGCTGCTGCCGGATCGCTGGCCGCTTTCAGCTGCGGATAGCTTTGGATAATTTTTTGTTCATATTTTTTTTTATAGACACCGGACAGATGCATGGTTACGCTGAATGTGCGGCCCCACCAGAACAGGGTACGCATGGCCATGATATCTGTTTTTGAAAAGAAGCGGGGATGATCCAGTACCACCCAGGGCAAACCTCGATATTGTTCCCCTGCTGATATTTTGCAGGAACTGGCCAGCACTTCCTCCGGCATCACTCCTTCCAGACTCTCATAAAGGGTTTCCTCCTGCAGGTAACGAAGCGCTGCAAACAGGTCTTTTACTTTTTGTATAATCCCATTCTTTGTTAAAATCCAGTCAGCATTTTTTACCAATTCCATCTCGGAGGATGAAAGCCTTATTTTTGCCTGATTCATACTTTAAAGATAGTGTTCAAAAAACTGGACCGGCTCATTATCCGGGCATTTATCGGGCCTTTTGTGGCTACTTTTTTCATCACCCTCCTGGTGCTGATTATGCAGTTCTTCTGGCTGTACATTGATGATTTTGTAGGAAAGGGTCTGGATAACAGTATCATTTTTGAATTCCTGCTCTACCTCAGCGCCACCCTGGTTCCACTGGCACTGCCACTGGCCATCCTGCTTTCTTCCCTGATGACTTTTGGTAACCTGGGCGAAAGTTTTGAACTCGTGGCCATCAAATCAGCAGGGATTTCCCTGCTTCGATTCATGCGCCCTTTATTTTTTGTAACCATTTTACTGGGTGGGGTGGCCTTTTTATTTGCCAACTATGTGATTCCTGTTGCGAACCTCAAACAAAGAACATTACTGGCAGATATCGTCTATGCCAAACCGGCTTTTGATCTGAAGGAAGGCGTATTTTATGATAAGATCAGCGGCTTTGCCATCAAGATCGGCAAAAAAGAATCCGACAGTATCATCCGGGATGTGATCATCTATGAACAGGGAAACCAGTTACAGGATAATTTTATCATTGCCAAAAGCGGGGTGATGCGGGTAACTGAGAACCGCCGCTTCCTCGAGTTTAATCTGCAGGATGGCTGGAGATACCAGGAAAGAGGACAATTATATGACCGCAATAACTCGGAGTTTGTCCGGATCGGGTTCAAAGAATTTAAAAAGCAATTTGATCTCAGTTCCCTTGGTTTTACCAATCGTACGGCCGATAGTGTGAATAAGAACAATGAAAAGATGCTGAGCATGCGGCAACTGGAAAAGATCATTGATTCGATGAGAAAGGAAAACCGGGAAACGGCAGCACAAACCCGCCGCGACCTGATGCGGCCCTTCCGTTTTCTCACCTATCTCGATTCAAATACTTCCAAACAAACAGACAGCTCCGGGAAATACCAATTCAAAACCTTTGATGCTTTTCTGCCCGATTCAGCCAGATCAAGTGTAAATGAGAATGTCCGTAACAGCACCCGTTCCGTTGCTGTGGGTATAGAATCCACCAATACTACCTATCAATATAAAGAAAGAGAGCTCAGGAAACACCAGATCGAATGGCACCGGAAAATTGTACTATCCCTGGCCTGTGTGGTCCTGTTCCTGATCGGGGCACCGTTGGGGGCGATTATCCGTAAAGGCGGACTGGGAACACCGTTGATTTTTGCCATTATATTTTTTATGTTGTTTTACTTCTCCACAACAACCGGGGAAAAATTTGCCAAGGAAAACAGTCTGACTCCTTTTACCGGGATGTGGCTGGCGACTTTTTTACTGCTTCCCGTTGGTATATTCCTGACTTACAAGGCGATGCGGGACTCTCACCTCTTCAATAAAGAGTTCTATAACCGGAAAATCCGGCAGCTCAGGAGCTTTTTAGGTAAAAAGAGCCGGTAAAAAAATCACCTGTTTGTGGTATAGGTTGAAGCCCGCTGATTCCTAAACTTTACATTATCAGGAGCCGTTTGCTCAAAGACAATGCCCGTTTACTAAGTCTGCAGTGAGTGCTCCGGATTTATTCTCGAATTTTATGCTCATAAAATACTGCTTATGCAAGGTTCTATTTTAAAGAAGCCCCGTTTCATTTCACAGGCCATTTGCTTTTTGTTCATCTCCCTGCCATTTTGTTTACAGGCACAGGATGTGATTAAAGTGCAGAATGGGGCCAGCATCACCGTACAAAACGGTGCGGATATGGTTGTACTGGGAGGTGTTGCACTGGATAATGGCAGCAGCTTAGTTAATAATGGCAGCATTACGCTGAAACAAAATGGCGTTTCAGGTGCTGCCAACTGGACTGATAACAGTATCACCGGCTATAATCATGGAACCGGTAAAGTCGTATTCAATGGAAATGGTGGTCACAGTATCATCAGTCCTAATGTTTTTGAAAGAATCGAAGTAGATGCCAGCGGTCATCTGACAATGGGCAGTAATATCAAATCCAATAAATGGTACCTGACCAATGGAAAAGTGAACACTTCTTCTTTTGCAGCTATTGCATTAGCCAGTACCGCCCTTGCAGTGGAAGCGGGCACCGGGAATACCAATTTTGCCAATAGCTGGTTCAACGGAAACCTGAGAAGATATATTAATCCGGCATTGGTCAATCAATATGAATTTCCGGTAGGGGATGCTTCAAAAGTAAACCGGGCCGTTATGGATAACCTGATGGCCAATCCCCTGAATAACCTTACTTATATCGATGCATCTTTTGGTCCCAAACCCGGTAATGATGTGGGGTTGGTGGCAGCAGAAAACGGACAAGGATATATATCAGTTAACAACGGGGGGGTCTGGTACCTGACACCTGATGCCACACCCGGCAGCGGTACCTATGATCTGCAATTATATTTTAACGGCTTCACCGGTTTGAATGATAATTCATTCGGTATCCTCAGCAGACCAAATGCTTCTTCCAATGCGGCAGACTGGACAACTCCTGCAGGAAGCAATCTTCCGGCTAATAATAGCCCGGGGCGATTGGTATCTTCTGGTTTTGCCCGCCGAAATGCTATTGGTGGCTTCAGTCAGTTTGGAATTGCAAATCTTTCAGTCCCTCTTCCGGTTACACTGCTGAGTTTTGATGCACGCAGACAGACCAAAATGAGTGTAATGGTAAATTGGGAAACAGTTACAGAAATCAACAATAAAGGGTTTGAAGTGGAAAGAAGGCTGGAAGGCGAAGCAGGATTTTCCCGCATCGGATTTACAGCAACAAAGGCAATTGGAGGTAATAGCAACAGCAGGATTGATTACAGCTATACTGATGCGAATGGATTTGCCGGGGTCAGCTATTACCGGCTCAAACAGGTCGATATCGACAATCGCTACACTTATACCCATATCAAGGCTGTAAAAGGAATGGGTGAAACACAGGTCAGTGTGATGCTGTATCCGAATCCCAACTACGGACAGTTTACCATCCGCCTTGATGGAGTCAACCGCGCTTATGATGCCGTCATCACCGATATGGGTGGCAAGACCGTAAGGCAGCTGCGACTGACCAATAGTGGCGCTGTAAATATTACAGGACTGAGTGCCGGTACTTATATCATCCGCATTCCGGATGTATTCGGGGAAGGCCAGGCATTCACAGAAAAAGTAATGGTCGTTAAGTAAAATACAACCTCCTTATCCTTTATCAGGGCCCCTGTTCTTTCAACAGGGGCCATTTTATTTCTGTATTTTCGGAATTCCAAAATCAACGGTTATGAAATATTTATTGATGGTTGCTTCGCTGGCCTTCCTGGCCGCCTGTAATTCTTCTTCCAAAAAAAAATCCGGTCAGGAAATGGATGATACCGCCAGAATGGATCAGCCTCCTGTTACCGTTGCTAAAATTGAACCGGTAAAAGGAACAGCCGCCGATATTCCTGCCAGTCTGAACCTGAAAGGAAAGATGGAAGAAGTCTGGAAGTGGTCGGATAATCTGGGAGAGAATCTGCTGATACTAACCACTGTTGCGCCATACGACGACAAACAAAAAAACCAGTATGGGGAAGAAGGTCAGACAGCTGAACTCCATGCTTTTCATTATGCAAAGAAAGAAGGGGATTATCAGCAGGTCTGGATGATCAATGATGCAGAAAAAGCCTGTCCTTTTGATATTACCTGTGCATTTGTAAAAGATGCAGTCACCATTACCGACCTGGATGCCGATGGATTGGCAGAAACAAAAATTCAATACCGTATTGCCTGCCGCAGTGATGTATCACCCGCTTCCTTGAAACTGATCATGCATGAAGGCAACCAGAAATATGCATTGCGTGGCCTGACCTGGTATGGCATGGGCGAGGGTACCTTTGATATTACCGAAAACAATGCCTGTCTGGAAACCTTACCCGGCTACAAGGGTACCGAAGATGAATGGGTTAAAACTTTCGGTCGTTATGAATCTGAGAAGGAGTTTGCCAATGCACCACCCGAATTTCTTTCCCATGCCCGTTACCACTGGATACGTTTTGTAAAAGAAAGCACTGAATAATAACGTGAACAGAGCCAAACAAAACCTGGGTGTACAAAAATGGGTGGCATTGATTTCAGTGTTACTGCTGGCAGGCAAATTCTTAGCTTATTACCTGACCCATTCGGTAGCCATTCTTACTGATGCGCTGGAAAGTATTGTGAATGTGACAGCCGGCTTTATCGGTTTGTACAGTCTGTATGTTTCAGCCAAGCCACGCGACCGTGACCATCCATATGGCCATGGGAAAATTGAATTTATTTCAGCAGCCGTGGAAGGGACCATGATTGGGGTGGCCGGGGTGATCATCCTGTATAAAGCAATTCTGCAATTGCTGCACCCGGTCGGGCTTGAAAAAATTGATTATGGGATCATCGTCATTGCGGTAACTGCACTGATCAACTATATAACTGGTTTCTTCTGCCTTCGGACAGGTAAAAAAAATAATTCCGCTGCCCTGATGGCCAGTGGCCAGCACCTGTTAACAGACACGGTATCTACGGTGGGTATTATAGCCGGGCTTGCCCTGCTGTATTTTACCGGTTACGTCTGGATTGATAGTGCAGTTGCTATTTTATTCGGAATCTATATTGTATATACCGGTTACCGGATTATCCGGTCTTCCATCGGAGGAATAATGGATGAAGCGGATACCGCTATTCTGGAGGTAATGGTCAGGGTATTGAACAAACA
>DAORJS010000128.1:0-7266 GCA_035439185.1 Chitinophagaceae bacterium | reverse complement strand
GTGTAAAGATCAGTACGGTAGAATGGGAGGGAGGTAAGACCGGCATATTCTATGACCAAGAATATGTATTGCCTGAAGAATTGCTTAAAAACAAAGAACAGATCAGGATTAAAGTGGAAGCTAACTATAAAAGAACGGCGGGTAGGGTGTTTGGAGTGAGGGTGGTGAGAGAAAGTCGTTAGTCAATAGTCGAGAGTCAGGAGTCAAGAGTCGATAGTAAAGTGTCGAGAATCGGGAACCCAATACCTAATAACTAATACCCCCGCCCTCGCTTAGGCTACGGCGGGCTGCCCTCCTTCGCTAAAGCTACGGCGGGCGAAGCAATACCTAATTCCTAATAACCAGTTCCATATTATGAGCAAAGCTATCATCATCGGAGGAGGCATTATCGGACTCAGTTCAGCGCTTTATCTACGTCGTTCAGGATGGGAAGTAACCGTACTGGACAAGGGTGACTTCGGCGATAACTGTTCTTATGGCAATTGTGGTTATATCTGTCCCAGCCATTTTATACCACTGGCCACACCGGGTATTGTAAAGCAGGGGTTGAAATGGATGTGGAATTCCAAGAGCCCTTTTTATGTACAACCGCGGCTGGACTGGAACCTGATGAGCTGGGGTTTGAAATTTATCCGCAGTGCCACCAAGGACCATGTGGAAACAGCTGCTGTTCCCTTGAGGGATATTGCACTGTTGAGTAAAAAAGAATATGAGTCCTGGCTGCAATTACCGTCTTTTGATTTTGCCTATGAACAAAAAGGGCTGCTTGAAATTTTCCAAACCACAGCGGGTGCCGAACATGCCAGGCATACTGTGGAAAAAGCGCATGAACTGGGATTGACTGATACAAAACTATTAACGAAAGAGGAATTACAGGCCCTGGAACCACATACAAGGATCAATGGAATGGGCGCCATCCATTTTCATTGCGATGCGCATTGCTGGCCTAACAAACTGATGCAACAGTTACTGAAGGAGCTTGAACAGCTTTCAGTTTCTTTATTGAAAGGAGAAGAAGTGATCAAATTTGAAAAAAAGAATGGTAGGGTCACAAAAGTGATTACAACAAAAGCTGCACATGAAGCGGATGAGATAGTAATGGCTACCGGTTCCTGGGGCAGGGAAACCGCCCGTTTATTATCGCTCCGGATCCCCCTGATGCCCGGCAGAGGATATTCAGTAACGCTGGAAGATTCTCCTTATCGGCTCAATTATCCGGCAGTTTTACTTGAAGGCAGGGCTGCGGTTACCCCAATGGATGGCAACAAAATCCGTTTTGGCGGTACGATGGAAATTACGGCTCACAAAACGCCACCCCGGATGAACAGGGTACAGGGAATCCTGGATGCCGTACAACGGTTCTATCCGGAATTTGAAATACCCTTCCCCGCTAAAGATAAAATCTGGTACGGTTACCGTCCCTGTTCAGCAGATGGCCTGCCTTATATCGGCAGGGTGAAAAAATATGAGAACCTGACCATCGCAACCGGCCATTCCATGCTGGGACTGAGTTTGGGGGCCGGAACCGGCAAACTGGTGGCTGAATTGGTCAACCGGCAGCCGGCAAGTATGGATATCAGCCCCTTTGCAGTGGAAAGATTTAACTAACCGGGTTCTGAATTAATCAGGGATAGAATTTTTACTGAATTAGCAATTGTTTAAGCAGGTCTGCTTTCATCAGTTCGCCAACTACTTCTTACTTTTACGCACATTTATGAATTGGATTGCTACCCGGCTGCCTTACCGTCAAACCAACGCTTTCACCAGGATTGCTTTGGATTATATTGACCAGGCAGAAGCATTGAAACCATTTTATCTTCATGCCCCTTCTTTACAGGGTCTGCAAAAAGCCATCAGCGACAGAAAAAATACCATTACAAACAGAGAGGTCCTTGTTGAACAACTAAAACAGCAGTACCGGGAAACAGATACCAACGAAAAGGTAAAACAGAATATTGAATCACTTTTATCTCCAGACACATTTACCATTACGACTGCCCATCAAAACAATATTTTCACAGGTCCGCTCTATTTCATTTATAAAATACTTCATGCGATCAGGCTCGCTGATCAGCTCAATGAAACCTGGCCCGGGCAGCATTTTGTACCGGTCTATTATATCGGATCAGAAGATGCAGACCTGGAAGAACTCAATCATACCTGGCTCAACGGGGAAAAACTGGTCTGGAATACCAGTCAGACCGGAGCCGTTGGCCGGATGATTATTGATCAGCCACTGATTACATTGATTGACCGCATACAGGGCGAATTAGCGGTTCATCCCCATGGCGAAACAATTATCGCTGCATTTCGGGCAGCTTACCGGAAAGGTGTAACCGTGGCTGCTGCCACTTTTCAATTTGTCAATTTTCTCTTTGGTGAATATGGATTGATTGTTCTGCAACCGGACAATGCGGTACTGAAAAGTCAGATGGTTGATTTATTTGAGGATGATTTACTGCACCAGACAGCATCCGGTATCGTTGAAACCTCTGCCACTGCATTGGAAAAAGCCGGTTATAAAGTGCAGGCCAATCCCAGGGAAATCAATTTGTTTTATCTGGAAGGAAATCAAAGAGAACGGATTGAAAGAAAAGGAGAGAGCTGGATACTGGTCAACAGCAAAAAGGTTTTTTCAGAAACAGAAATTTTAAAAGAGCTCAAAGCGCATCCTGAAAAATTCAGTCCGAATGTGATCCTCCGTGGATTGTATCAGGAAAAAATTCTCCCCAATATTGCCTTTATCGGCGGAGGAGGAGAAACCGCCTACTGGTTACAGTTGAAAGAATTGTTCTCCCACTATCAGATTCCTTTCCCGGTATTAATATTACGTAACTCATTCCTCGTTGTTGAGAAAAAATGGAAAGAAAAAATTGCCCGGCTTGGATTTACAACAGAGGACCTGTTTTTACCGGAGCAGGAGTTGCTGAATAAACTGGTGCGGCGGGAAAGCAATAACCCAACCCGGTTAAACGGGGCCATCGGGGAGATTGAAAAATTGTATGCCGGATTCAGGCAACAGGCAGCCAGCATTGATGCAACACTGGAGCCGCATGTAGAAGCCTTGAAAAAAAATGTGCTCTATCGTTTACAGGAGCTTGAAAAAAAGATGCTGCGTGCGGAAAAAAGAAAATTCAGTGATCAGCAAAGGCAGATACAGCACCTGAAAGAAAAGCTCTTCCCAGGTAATGGCTTACAGGAACGAAAAGAAAATATGTCGGGGTTCTATGCACGCTGGGGAACAAAATTCATCCATGAATTATACAAAGCTTCTCCCGGGCTTGAACAGGAATTTGTGATCCTGGAAGCGCATTAAATTAACCGTATCCTTCTCTTTTTTTTACGGTTCTATCGAATAATACTGTTTATCGCTTTCTCAGGTATAAATTCAGTGAAAAAGTATTTTTCTTCAGTGAACTCAGTGCTGCAGAATAAACCGTAGCACTGGTGGAACCGTTGATATCAGTCAATCCGGCGGAGTATTTTAATTCCGGTGATAGCACCCAACCTGATTTTACCAGACTGATATCAAGACCCAGTCCGCCATTACCCAGGAACAGTGATTTCTTAACCGGCAACAGATCGGCTGAAGTACCATTCTGGCTTACCATATAATTGAAAGAGGGACCTAATGCAATATAAGGAGCAATATTACCGGAGGAAAGACGGATCAATAAGGGTAATGCCATTGACACAGTTGTGCCTTTAACCGAAATAGTTTCAAATATGGGGTTACCGGAAGTGCCTCTTCTTTCAAACTCGATATCCGTACTTTCAATGATTACAGTGGCAGTCGGGCGGATCGCAATTTTGGGGCCCAGACAAATATGGTACAGAAATCCTGCATTGCCTCCGGCGGTTGATTTGGAATTAACAGCAGTAAAACCCGTTTGCTGATTGCCGGAAAATGTAGGATTGGATTGATTTAACCCACCACCCAGTGTAAATCCAAAACTGGGTTTACATAACAGTTTCGGGCTTGGCTTTTTACCATTATTGGTCAGATCAGGTTTTTTGTTGTCAAGGGCTTTTTGAGCCAGCGCCAGTGTGGTCAAAGCACAGGGCCATTTGGGAGCAGCTTTTGCTGCCTTGTCAGCATAATAGGCGGCACTATCCGGACGATTATTTTCCAGATGTAAGCGTGATAATTGGTTCAGGATATAGGCCCCGTTGGGATCAATGGCCCTGGCTGCATGTGCGTAATTAAAAGCATCAGATGCAGTTCCATAGTCGCCATTTGCTTTTAAAAGAAACATACGGCCACGAAGTGCAGCTGCAAACTCCGGTTCATCTTCGCGCAACAAAGCAATGGCTTTTTCAATCCTGCCACCGGCTGCAGCATGTTCCTGCTTGTCTTTGGAGGAACTGATCACACCACAGGTCAGGTACTGGTTGACTTTCTTTTGCGCATCATTAATGAATTCTGCGGCCAGTGTGGATTTGGCATCCTGTGTATATGGATTACCGGGATATTTTTTCTCCAGCTGCTGATAATAATCTTCAGCGGAAGAAGAGCCTGTCAGGTTATTGGAGCGGATTGCCCGGTTAAAACGGTTATAAGTTTCCACTAATGCAGTATCAGCGGCATACCTTTTAAAATCAGCCGCCGTGACCCCGTTAAAAGAATTTCCACCTCCGCGCCGGCTGCTTTTTTCTTTTAACCATTGCTGCAGATAGGCCGGATCCACATTGCTAACCACTTTCTCACTGAATTCATTACAACAGAGATATGGATCCTGCTTTCTTTTGAATTTTTCATTGGCTACTGAGGGAACATTCTTTTCTACATAATTTTTGATTTCGGCAAATGTGATTTTATTATCTGTTTTCCCTGCATCTGCTAATCCGCTTAATCCATCTACCAGGTACCAGGTAAATAAACCGTGGCCATTCCCAATAGAAGCATCTTCCAATGATTCCTGTCCGGCTGCGCTGGCCAGCATCATTACTTCTCCCACCTTTTGCTCCGAAATGGCGGAACTGAAAAAACCAAGACCTTCCGCACCACCCGGCAATTCGTTGGAACGGCAGGCATCCATGATCAGGAAAACTTCAACCCCTTTTCCTACTTCTTTTGCAATCATGGTTTTAATATCATACATCCTTATCGCACCATTTACCAGGTAATTGTTTTTATCTCCTGCCGGATTACAATCGTAGGTCAGGTAAAAAAACTGGTCTTTATCAATCGCATCACCATGACCTGCCAGATACATGAAGAGCCGGTCTCCCTTTTGTAGTTTTTTTGCTTTTAACCAGGATTTGAACTTAACCTGAAAATTGGTTTCATTCGCCTGGTCGTTAAGGAGCATATAAATATTGTCATCACTTAACCGGCCACCACCCGGTGATTTGAGGTAATTACGAAAGAGTTCAGCATCCTTGTCGGCATAATTCAGTGGTCTGACGAATTTGTATTTGGAAATACCCATCACCACCGCAAAATTCTGTGAACCGGCAATTGTGGTATCCCGGGGTTTTAACGGGTTTTGTGCCTTAATGAGCTGACTGCTCACGATGATACAGGCAAGCAAAAGCAGGAGAGGTTTTTTCATAATTCCGGTTTAGATTGGCTGAATGGTATAGAAAAATAGTGATTTTTCGGAATATGACGCCGACTATTTACTGACAACCATTTTGAACAGGGTGCTGCTGCCATTATCATTATCCGCCGCCAGCAGTAAATAGTACCTGGAGGATGTTTCCTTCAAAATACATACCGATTCTATTTTCTGACCAACAAATTTCGGATCCAGCTCATCCAGATTGATAATGATATCAGGATTGACGGCTTTCCAGTTCTTTTTTGAACTGATATTACGGATAATCCAGAGATAGCTGGTTCCAATAGCGCCATCATCCATATTGTTCCTGGTATCTTCGGTAGATATTGTCAGGATAAGCGCATCCTGTTTGGATGCATAGGTAATACCTGATATACCGCTAAATGTGGAAGAATCTGTATTGGCACCAGCCAGCATACTGTTGATTTCAACAGTTGTCTGTCTTTGCCAGAAATTCCGGCGGGTAAAGATCAGGTGATTTTTGGGATATCCCTTACTGCCACGGTTTGACAGTATAAAACCACCCGGGTAGGCAGTAATACCTTCGATATTTAATTCCTGAATGCCCTGCAGCGATAAGCGCTGATAAAAAGTATCCAATCTGATGCTGTCCTTTACTTTGTTTTCCGGTTGGATCAGCCAGGCAACAGAACGAACAGGAAGTTCAGCGCCGGAACCTGTCAGCAGCACCCTTCCGTCATCCAGCATTGTCATGGCTTCGAGATCAGCCTTAAGTTTTTTGGGAATTCTTTTTTCGGCAAAATGAAAAAGAGTAATGGAGTCTTTGGTTTGTAAACTGCTGTCCAGTATCAGCAGATGGTTGGCATCATCTCCGATTATATAAACAGCATGATTATGATAGTCAATACCAGATGCAGAAGGATAATCGGGAAGCAGGCGCTTCTCCTGAAGCATATGTTTTTTCGAATTACATCCCCAGTTTAAAATCAGAAGGATAAGGATACCGGTGCGGGCAATTTTTTGGCCGAATGTAGTTTTTGGGAAAGAATCTGATTGAAGAAAAAACCGGAAACGCATGATAACAGGCGGGTTTAATTAATCAAATTTATTCTCCCAGCCTTCGTTCTTCATCTTTTCCACTTTATCAATCACTTCATTGTTCAGGGATTCTTTGTAACGGGCTACTTTAAGTGAAATCGTTTCATCAAATGTGCCCAGGATTTCAGCAGCGAGAATGCCTGCATTCTTTGCAGCATTGAGTGCAACGGTCGCTACCGGTACACCGTTTGGCATCTGCAGGATCGAGAGCACAGAATCCCATCCATCAATTGAATTGGAAGATTTAATAGGTACTCCGATCACCGGTAAAACAGTAACAGCAGCCACCATTCCCGGTAAATGAGCAGCACCACCTGCTCCGGCAATAATCACTTTTAATCCGCGATCCTTGGCCTGTTGTGCATAATCAATCATCCGATGGGGAGTACGATGTGCAGAAACCACGGTTACCTCATGTGGAATTTCGAATTGCTTCAGGAAATCAGATGCAGCCTGCATCACATGCAAATCACTGTCGCTGCCCATGATGATGCCAACAAGAGGGGTCATTGGAGGAGTTTAGGCAAAAATAGGAATTTTGCAGGTTGGGAGTAGTTGGGAAGTTGATAAGTTGGGAAGTTGAGAGGTTGAGGAGTTGAGAGGTTGAGAAGTTGAGGAGTTGAGAGGTTGAGAGGTTGAGAGG
>DAORJS010000127.1:4913-7268 GCA_035439185.1 Chitinophagaceae bacterium | reverse complement strand
TGGGAGATGCTGATATCGTTGTTGCCGGAGGAATGGAGAGTATGAGTAATGTTCCCTTTTACAGCGATCATTTGCGCTGGGGAAATAAATATGGAAGCGTATCGCTGATTGATGGATTGGCAAAAGATGGTTTGACTGATGTGTATGATGGAAAAGCCATGGGTAATGCCGCAGAATTATGTGCCAAAGAATGCGGTATCAGTCGCGAAGACCAGGATGCTTTTGCAATTGAAAGCTACAAAAGAAGCCAGGCTGCCTGGGAAAAAGGTCTTTTCAATGATGAAGTGATTCCGTTTGAAATTCCGCAACGGAAGGGGGATCCGGTTATCATTGCAAAAGATGAAGAACCCTGGAATGTGAAATTTGATAAGATACCGGGACTGAATCCTGCTTTTCAGAAAGATGGAACTGTAACTGCTGCAAATGCCAGCACCATGAATGATGGGGCAGCCGCACTGGTACTCATGAGCCGTGAGAAAGCCGAAGAACTGGGTCTGAAACCCATTGCCAGGGTACTTTCCTATGCAGATGCTGAACAGGCTCCGGAATGGTTCACCACCACACCTTCGCTCGCGGTACCTAAAGCGGTTGCTAAAGCCGGACTCAGTATGAATGATATTCAATACTGGGAATTAAATGAAGCCTTTGCTGTAGTTGGTATTGAAAATTCGAAGCGCATGAAACTGGATCCAGCCCGTGTGAATGTACATGGTGGTGCTGTATCATTGGGGCATCCCCTGGGTGCCAGTGGCGCCAGAATCATCGTAACCCTGATCCATGTTCTAAAAGCAAATAAAGCCAGATTCGGTGCTGCCGGAATCTGTAATGGAGGTGGTGGTGCTTCCGCTATGGTAATTGAGAACCTTGATTAAAATCTGAAATCAACTTACTATATCATCTTATAAGATTGTCAACCCGCTAATATGTTGCAAATCCGAAGGGCTGAGGCAACAGATGCTTCATTAATTGCCGACCTGAGCCGTCAAACCTTTTTGGAAACATTTGCTGCCCAGAACAGTAAGGACAATATGGAAAAATTCATGAGGGAGCAATTCAGCCGGGAAAAACTCATGGCTGAAGTGATGGATCAAACGAATGATTTTTATATCGCCTGGGAGGAACAGGAGCCGGCAGGTTACCTGAAACTCAGGAAGGGAGAACCGATACCTGAACTGGGGGATAGTCCTGCAATAGAAATAGCCAGGATCTATGTGTCATCCCGGCATATCGGCAAAGGGGTAGGTCAGCAACTCATGCAAAAGGCTATCGATAATGCCATCGTAGAACGCATCCCAACTATCTGGCTGGGTGTCTGGGAGAAAAATGAGAGAGCCATTCAGTTCTATACCCGTTGGGGATTCAAAAAATTCAGCACCCATGTTTTTATGCTGGGTGATGATCCGCAGACGGATTGGTTGATGTACAGACCTGTTGAATCAGATTCAGTGACCCGTTCAGGATCAAATTGATTAAATTGCTTACATGAAATGGTTCAGGGAAATCATCTTTCTCTTTGTTGGCACTTGTTGTTTATCTGTAATTGCCGAATCACAACAAAAGGCATTTTCAATCCGGATTGTTCAGGAAGATGATGTACACAGTCCCGAGCCCGGAACTTCCACTATAATATTGCAACAAAAGACTTTCAAGATTCAGGTATTGCTTCAGCATCTGGATGGCGTATATGTTTTTGCGAGTTTACAGGATAGCCTGTATAATCTTCCGGCTCAGGATCCGGTTCCCGGTCTGTCCGCATTGGAAAATTTGGTCATGGCCGAAGAAGCCTTTAATAAGGATAAGGAATTGCTGGTTGCCGACGACGGATGGAGTTATTGGTTTTATGATCCATCGGTTGACTGGCATCGTTTCAATAAAAAAATTGTCTTGCTGGACAGCGGGAGGGTAGTAGGTACCAAAACGGTGAAACAGCTTTTTCTGGTCGCCGGACAGGAATCAATTAAACTGAAAGAAAATAAACAACCACTGTATCTTTTTTTTGTGGCGACCATAAAGGATGAAAAGAACGGACAAACAGTACAGGAATTGTACAGAAGAAGGATTAAAATCGAATGGAAGGAGGAGGATTAAATATTGTTTACCTTTACCTGACAAATTAAAATAATGTATCAACGCAGGATCCTATTCTTCTTATCCGTTTTCCTTTTTTCCGCCGGGTTATTTGCCCAGCAAAAGCAGGTCATGATCCGGGTGATCCAGAGCGAATCGACCCTGCTAGGTGATTTTCAGACTACCCTGCGGCTGGAGAGAAAATCTTTCAAATTCCAGATTATGCTCAGGGGGGTGGAAGGGGTTTATGTTTTTGCCAGTATCCGGGATTCTGTTTACCGGTTTACA
>DAORJS010000127.1:0-4813 GCA_035439185.1 Chitinophagaceae bacterium | reverse complement strand
TTGGGAACCGGGGCCGTAGAAATAAAAAGCGGTTATGGATTATCGGTGGAAGGGGTTTATGTTTTTGCCAGTATCCGGGATTCTGTTTACCGGTTTACAGAAACAAGTGTTATCCGTGATTTCTCTTACCTCAAATTACTGGAACTCCGGGATGAAGATAAATTCAATACCAATCGTGAACTGAATATCAGTGAAACCGGCTGGTCTTATTGGTTCTATAAACCAGATACCACAGAACATCCGTTCAACAGAAAAGTGACCAGACTGGACAGTGGGAGAGTAATCTGTACCAAAGTGATCCGTCAGCTTTATAATGTCGGTGAAGGAAAAGTAGTGAAACTCAGGGATGTCAATACACCGCTTTATCTCTTTATAGTAGCAGTTTCGGAGTACGACGAAAATGGTCAGCCCAAAGGCGAACTGATCCGTCGTAAGCTCAAAATTGAATGGGAAGACGATTAAAGCTCCTTATCGTAATTTTTCATGCTTCCTGCCGTATTTCCCCCGTACTAAACGGGGTTTTCCATCGTTTCTATTGATTATTCTGCGAAACCATGAATAATTGGCCGTCCGGATTAAACCTGTAACAAAAGGTCTGGTCTATGTTCAGCCTTTATATTATCACTATTTAAATCAACTGTATGAAAACCCGTTTTTCCGTTTATGCCCTGCTTATGGCAACCATTGTGTTTGCTTTCAGCTCCTGTCAGAAAGATACTGAATCGGCAGACTACTCTGCAGAAACTACCGCCCATTCCGACGACCAGAATCGTTTCTCAGGTGAAGTGGATGCCGCGGCAAATGATGTGGTGCTGACCCTTGATGCTACCGCTGGTTTTGCCGGCAGGGGGCAGGATATACAATCACTGATCTGTGATGCAACGGTTGCAGTGGATACAATGAGCAACCCGCGGACCATCACCATTACATATAATGGCACCAACTGTATCGGTAACCGTACCCGGACCGGAGTGATAGTCGTTTCCATGGCCCAGGGAATCAGATGGAAAAATGCAGGAGCCCAGATTAATGTAAGCTTCCAGAACCTTCGGATAACAAGAGTGAGCGATAATAAAAGTATCCTCATCAACGGAACTCAGACCTATACCAATGTCAGCGGTGGTTTGCTGATCAATTTACCGGTACTGAATACCATCACTCATACCATCACCAGCAGTAATATGTCGGTTACCTTCGATAACAATTCGCAGCGCACCTGGCAGGTAGCCCGGCAAAGAGTATTTACATATAACAACGGAGTAGCCATCACCGTAACCGGCTTGCATACCGAAAATGGTATCAGCGGTATTGCTGAATGGGGAACCAACCGCTTTGGAAATTCCTTTACTTCAGCCATTACACAGCCACTGGTATTCAGACAGGATTGCAGTTTCAGACTGGGAAGCGGAAAAGTTGAACACCGGACCGCTTATTTTAATGCCACTGCTACTTTTGGACTCGATGCGAGTGGTAATCCTACTGGTTGCCCCGGTGCGAGCAGCTATTATATGAAAATTGTATGGACCGGCCCTGCTGGTAATACACGCTCTGCCATCTTACCATATTAATCAACGCTGAACATTTATACATCGCCGCCGGGGTTACCTGGCGGCTTTGTTTTTTCTGCATCGGTTTTACCAGTAAATTGCGGGGAATGGCAGCAACTCTTTTTACAAACATCCGGCAACTGGTTAATATCAGGGAAGAGGATCAGTTACTCCGGGGCAAAGCCCTGGCATATCTCCCGGTATTAAAAAACGCCTACCTGATGGTGGAAAATGGCATTATAGCTGCGTATGGTCTGATGGATGAATTGCCGGAATCACTTACAGTAGTGGAAGAAATAGTGGATGCTAGCGGCCAGATGATCCTGCCCTGCTGGTGCGATAGTCATACACACCTTGTTTTTGCTGCCAGCCGGGAAGAAGAATTTGTAGATAAAATTAAAGGACTCAGTTATGCGGAAATCGCAGCCAGGGGAGGAGGGATATTGAATTCCGCACAGAAGCTGAATGATACCAGCGAATCAGAATTAATCCGCATGGCCTGGAACCGGATTCAGGAATTAATCCGTTTGGGAACCGGGGCCGTAGAAATAAAAAGCGGTTATGGATTATCGGTGGAAGGGGAATTAAAAATGCTGCGGGTCATTAAAAAACTGAAAGAAACATCTCCCATTCCGGTAAAAGCCACTTTTCTCGGGGCACATAGTTATCCGCCTGAGTACCGCGATAATCATTCCGGTTATATCAACCTTATTAAAAATGAAATGCTGCCTGTAATTGCACAGGAACAGCTGGCCGATTATATTGATGTTTTTTGCGAAACCGGTTTTTTTTCAAAAGAAGAAACGATAGATATCTGCAGGGCTGGTATGGCATACGGACTTGTTCCAAAAATACATGCTAATCAATTGCATTTATCAGGAGGAGTGCAGGCAGGAGTTGAAGTAGGCGCCCTTTCCGTTGATCACCTTGAAACCATGGACGAAGAGTCCATTCGTTTACTGGCCGCTTCCAATACCATTGGAACTTTATTACCAACAGCCGCTTTTTTTCTGCGGATGCCTTTTCAGCCTGCCAGGCAACTGATCGATGCCGGAACTGCCATTGCCCTCGCATCTGATTTTAATCCGGGTTCATCACCCTCAGGAAATATGAACCTGGTGATAGCCATGAGCTGTATACAAATGAAAATGCTTCCTGAAGAAGCCATTAATGCTGCCACTGTAAACGGAGCTTTCGCCATGGGAGTTCAGGATTCTCTGGGCAGTATTACTGTTGGCAAAACCGCCAACCTGATCCTCACCAAACCCATCCCTTCACTGGCTTACCTGCCTTATGCATTCGGTTCCACCAATATTGACCGGGTAATGATCGCCGGTGAATGGGCCTGAGTCTTTCTATTTATATAACCATTGTTTTATCTGTTTTACTGAAGGGATGTTGTATTTTCGGTTCACATGATCCGGCTGAAAAAACGAAAACCAGGATTTTTTGAACAGGTCATTACAGGCAATCAGGTTTTGCCAGCCACTGCCCGTAAACAGGGACTTCAATTCCTGGTATCTTTTATTGAAGAAATAAGACCCGCTGGCGGAAAAAGAAAAGATCCCGCCAAAAACCTGCTATTCGCGATAGATCAGTTGAAGAATAACCGGATTTTACTGGCAAACCTCCAACATGCCCTGATTTCCCAACTCAGCAGTACGGATCTTACAGCTGCTATTACAGAAAGCGGGATTCCGCTGGCCCGTGGATTCTGGCAGGAATTATCCAACCGTTTAAAACATAAAATCTTACCCCCGCTTCTTGATGAAGATGACTTTCTGTACGTAATTCAGACCGTTTTTTACCGGAAGAACGATTTTGTTTGGGTGGAAACCATACCAAGAAAATTATGGGTGGAATTTTTTACGACTACCTCCTTTAATTTCGGAATGGCAGGAATCGAGTTCAGAAATGAGCTGATACAGGCGATGAAGATTTTATCGTATCAGGTGGCACAATTAGGCCTGGAAAAAGTGGTACTGGATTATCTCCCCAAAGAAGATCAGCATCATGATACTCCCTTTGTGATTCAGAATTACAAGGTACATGAATTGGAAAATCTGTTGAATCAGAATGCAGCACCCGCTGAGCTGGCATTATTTTCCAGTCAGTTAAAAGAAGATATACTGCGCTCTTATGAACTGATTGATCATATCCGGGAAAGCCATTCAGAAAAAGGAGCGAGTATCCAGCAAACCTATATTCTGCTGATTTTGTCCAACAGGTTGCAGCGCATGCAATTGATCCTTGATGTGCTGGATGCTGACGACCAGTTTGATACAGGAAGATTTGTGGATCTTTTCCGGATGCTGATCCGGAATGAAAAAAGGAAAAACTCTTTTAGGGAATTTTTATCGCAGGGGGTTGGCTATCTCGCCTACCAGATTGCAGAACATAAGGGTAATAAAGGAAATAAGTACATAACCGTTACCAGAAAGGAGTATTTTAAAATGGTTGTCAGTTCCATGTGGGGCGGATTTATCATTTCCTTTATAGCCATTTTTAAAAACCTGATCAACAAACTGCAACTGGCTCCTTTCCCTGCTGGTTTTTTATTCAGTATGAATTACAGTGCAGGTTTTATCCTGATTGAAGAAAGCGGCTCCACCCTGGCTACCAAACAACCCGCTTTTACAGCCAGTGCCGTGGCCGGTTCACTGGATTCAAAAAAAACTGAGGGAGAACCTGATCTGGATAACCTTGCTGTTACGGTGGCAAGGGTACTGCGTAGCCAGATTGCTTCATTTTTCGGAAACCTGATCATCGTATTTCCTCTGACCTTTCTGTTAGCATGGGGGTATCACAAAATTTTTAATCAGCAAATCGTCAGTGGGGGAGACGCACTGAAAATGCTGGTTGATCAGCATCCATGGAGAAGTGCCTCTCTGTTATATGCCTGCTTTACCGGTTTCTTTCTTTTCCTCAGTGGAATTATTGCAGGGTACTGGCAAAATAAACTTCAGTATGGCCGTATCCGGGAACGACTGATCCGTCATCCGGTATTGAAAAGGACGATCTCTGCTAAGCGGTTGAATAAATTTGCCGGCTATGTAGAAAAGCATTTTGGGTCACTGATGGGAAGTATTGCATTAGGTTTCTTCCTTGGATTTTCAGGCGTGTTGGGGAAAATATTCGGAATACCGTTTGATATCCGGCATATCACCATTGCTGCAGGAAATACAGCTATTGGAGTATATGGGTTTGGCCTGGAGAATATTCCTGCTTGGTTTATGCTGGCCGTATTTGGCGGCGTCATCGGTATC
>DAORJS010000126.1:0-7378 GCA_035439185.1 Chitinophagaceae bacterium | reverse complement strand
GAAGCACCGGCCTCCCTGAATAACCTGACCTATAAATGGCTGCACAGTGAGGATTATTCCATGCTCAAATATTCAGTGGGTCATTTTGCAGATTTTTACCGGGGATTAAAAAATATTGCTGAACTGCTGGAAGGCGTAGAACTCCCCCCTGCCATCCAGTTATATATTGACCGCATCAATGGCATTCTCCGGGAAGAACCCATGCAAAAACTGTCCAACACGGAAAAAGGACAACGATTCAGTACCAGACAAAATCTCTATTTCGGTTATCATCTGCGTGGCCGGTATAAATCAAATACCCTTGAACTGATTGATATCTACAGCCGGCTTGATGCCTGGTACTCCATGGCGGTGGCAGTAAAAACATTCGGACTCAGCTTCCCTGAATTTGTAGAACAGGATACGCCATTGGTGGATGCAAAAGGTTTATACCATATCCTGTTGCCCAAACCGGTAGCCTATGATATGCAAATGAACCCGGAACATAATTTTCTGTTCCTGACCGGAGCCAATATGGCCGGCAAAAGCACCCTGATTAAAGCTGTAGGGTCAGCCGTTTTTCTGGCCCATGTGGGTATGGGGGTGCCAGCACAAAATTTGAAACTGACATTATTCGACGGTCTCCTCAGCAATATCAATGTGGAGGATAATATTGCCAAAGGCGAAAGCTATTTTTTCAATGAAGTACAAAGAATCCGGAATACCGTAGAAAAAATCAATAACGGAAAAAAATGGCTGGTCCTGATTGATGAATTGTTCAAAGGCACCAATGTACAGGATGCCATGAAATGCTCCCTTACTGTGATCAGAGGGCTGATGAAAATCCGGAACTCCCTTTTTATCCTCTCCACCCACCTGTACGAGATTGGGGATGATCTGAAAACCTACCCCAATATTTCCTTCCGGTACTTTGAAACCAATGTAAAAGATGAACAACTGGAATTCAGTTACCAGTTAAAAGAGGGTATAAGCAACGACCGGATCGGTTATGTCATCCTGAAAAGGGAAAAAGTGGTGGAAATGCTGGAAAATCTCTGAAATACCAGCTGTCAAAATCCCTGCTGAACCCCCGAATAATTTACTATTTTGTACCAATGAACAAACGATTCCTTCCCCTCCTGCTCCTCCTGCTGCCCATCGCAGCTTTGGCGCAAAGAAAAATTGATGCAGAACAATACCGGTTCTTTATTGAAGTCAATGATCAAAATGATACTATTGAAGGAAAGGCAGAAATCCGTTTCCGCTTTCTCAATCCTTCCCAATCTGTAAACTTTGATCTGTATAAAACGAATGGGGGAAAAGGAATGAAAGTATCGGAAGTGAAGGGCCGGGGAATCAGGGGTTTTTCACAGGCCGCTGAACAGCTGTCGGTTTTTTTCAGTAATGAACTTCCTGCCAATGATACCATGACATTGACGATTGTCTACAAAGGTGTTCCGCAGAACGGACTGATCATTTCCAAAAATAAATATGGTAACCGCACATTCTTTGGCGATAACTGGCCCAATCGGGCGCACCACTGGTTACCCTGTGTAGATGACCCGGCAGATAAAGCACCCGTTGAATTTATAGTTACTGCCCCTAACCACTATCAGGTCGTGGCCAACGGAGTTCTGACCGAAGAAAATAATTTATCCGGCAACCGGAGAGAGACACACTGGAAAGAAACAGTTCCCCTGCCCGCAAAAGTGATGGTGATTGGCGTAGCTGAATTTGCTGTGCAGCATATTGGTAATGCCGGGAATTGTATTCCGGTGAGCAGCTGGGTATTTCCTGAAAACAAAAAAGATGGATTTTACGATTATGAAACGGCCAGGGATGTTTTGAACTGGCATATCAGTTATACCGGACCTTATGCCTATCAGAAATTAGCCAATGTGCAATCCAAGACCATGTTTGGCGGAATGGAAAATGCCAGTGCCATTTTTTATTATGAAGGATCTGTTACCGGTAACCGGTCTGAAGAGGAATTACAATCCCATGAAATCGTGCATCAGTGGTTTGGGAATCATGCCACGGAAAAGTCCTTTGCCCATCTCTGGCTGAGTGAGGGATTTGCCACATACCTCACCCATGTTTATATGGAATCAAAATACGGAACCGACAGCCTCAATAAGCGAATGGCTGCTGACCGGACCACCGTTATTGAATTTGTAAAAGAGTCGCATCGCCCGGTAGTGGACACTACGCATGAGTATATGCGTTTGCTGAATGCCAACAGCTATCAGAAAGGCGGATGGATTTTACACATGCTTCGCCGGGAACTGGGAGATACTGTTTTTCACAAGAGCATCCGCGATTATTATGCTGCTTATGGGGGAAAGAATGCAGACAGTCGTGACCTGCAGCAAATTTTTGAAAACAATGCCGGAAAAAAACTGGATGGGTTTTTTGAACAATGGCTGCACCGTCCGGTGAATCCCAAACTGGATATCAGCTGGAAAATGCTTCCGGGAAATAAAGCCATAGAAATTACGGTGATCCAATTACAGGAAGGTCCTGCTTTTACCTTTCCGCTGGAACTTGGTTTAGATTACAAAGGGAAATCAACTGAAGCGAAGGAAATCAGTATCAGCAAAAAAACAGAAACGTTCAGTATCCCTGTAGCAGCTGAATTGGAAACTATAAGCGTTGACCCCAACGTATCACTCTTATTTGAAGGTCAGATCAAAGGTCAATAAACCGGCAATACCCTCCATCACTCCTCCACCGGCTCGTTGGGATTTTAGGGGAATCCTGTATCTTAGAAAGAAATTTTAATGTTTCATGTCTGAGAACCCAAGGATACCCGGCGGCCCATCTGATGGCATCTCCTCCCGTACCGATGAGGGCAGGGTGCAACATACAAATCCCACCCCTGTCAATGTTTACAATACACCGGCGAATGCGCCCGCTCCTGCTACCGGTAATTCTCATTTGAAAAACCTGATTATTGGTTCCATCATCACCGCTGTCGCATCTATCTCGGTTTATTATGCCACGGTTTACATGAACCGGAGCAAGGGTAGCAATGAAAGTTTTGAAGAAACCAGACAAGCTACCAGTTCGGCCTGGGGATCATTGGTAGCTTATGAAAATGCCTATGCCCGGAACCTGCTGAGCTTTGAAAAAAACTTTGTGGCCAATGCCAATTTTACGGAATACCTGAGCGGATTAAAAACAGAATCTTCCAAATTTTCACGTGATCTCGGCGATATTTCAAAATTGAAAAATCTGGACATTGATCTGGTAAAAGCCATCAACCGCCGGCTGGATAATGAAAGAGTAGCCCTGGGAAAGGCGGAAGAGTTTATACTGGGTACCCAGCAACTATTATATGATACCGTACTCTCTCCTAAAACCAGGACTGAAAACCTGATCAGGTCGCAGGTGGATTGGAACCGGTATTCCAAGGGATTGTATGAACGAACCATCAACGATCTACAGGAAATAGCCAACACATTGTCTGAAAGATACAATAAAAAATTTCTTGTTTCTGAATTGCTGGTTGTTCAAATGATGCCACAACGGATCAAGTCACATGATTCACTGATGGCCATCCTGGAAAATACAGTTGTCGAAGAGAATGGTACCATGACCCGTAAAAATGACCCTGATGGCAATCCCTTTGTGATCAGTTTAAAAGATACCGATATCATTGGCAACTGGAATGTGGATGGAAACAGTATTAGTTTCCAGAAAAATGGAAAAATCACCTGGGTGCTGCCCGGAGGAGCGGCTGCTACCGGTACCTGGAAACTGGAAGCCGGAAAAATCCGTGCGGATGTAATTATTGACAAAACACAAAAACAGGCAACCTGGTATATGCGTGTCAGCAGCCTTACAAGCAGTTCGCTTACATTAACCAATGCCCTGGCTCCCTACGACACCTATCATCTCGTCAGGATCCTCACTAACTGATTCTGCACAGTTATTCATGGGAAATAAAACATTTTTTACGGGAAAAATCCCGGCTTCTGTTTGATGCCTGCCCATACCGAAACTGTAATTTTCCGGCATGCTCATCAAAACATTTGGCAGCGCCGTCTATGGCGTGGAAGCCATCACCATTACTATTGAAGTAAACTGGCTCAATCAGTCGGGCAAGGACATGATGATTGTAGGCTTACCGGATAATGCCGTTAAAGAAAGTCTGCAAAGAATTGAAAGTGCCTTCAAGACCATCGGCTATGATGTACCCCGCACCAAGGTGGTGGTGAACCTGGCACCGGCTGATATCAGAAAAAGCGGTACTGCCTTTGATTTACCGATTGCCTTGGGCATTCTCGGTGCTTCCGAACAATTAAAAAACAGTGAGGCCCTGGAGAAATATGTGATTATGGGTGAACTTTCACTCGATGGAGAGATCCGGCCGATCAAGGGAGCATTGCCGATTGCCATTCAGGCCCGTAAAGAAGGATTCACCGGACTATTTGTACCGATTGAAAATGCTAAAGAAGCCGGTATGGTGAATAACCTGAAAGTATATGGAGCTGCGCATATCAAAGAAGTGATCCATTTTTTTGAAAAAAAAGAAACCGGTATTGCACCCACCATTATCAATACAAGGGAAGAATTTTTCAATGCCCAATATGACTTTGAATTTGATTTTGCTGAAGTAAAGGGACAGGAAAATATTAAAAGAGCACTGGAGATTGCTGCGGCGGGCGGACATAATGCCATCCTGATTGGTCCGCCCGGTGCGGGAAAGACCATGCTCGCTAAAAGACTGCCCACCATCTTACCTCCTCTCTCCCTGCAGGAAGCCCTGGAAACAACCAAGATTCATTCGGTGGCAGGCAAGATGCCGGAGAATGCTACACTCGTTGCTAAAAGACCATTCCGCTCTCCGCATCATACCATTTCAGATGTGGCCCTGGTCGGTGGTGGTGGTATTCCCCAGCCCGGTGAAATTTCGCTGGCCCATAACGGCGTTCTTTTTTTGGATGAACTGCCTGAGTTCAAAAGAACCGTACTCGAAGTCATGCGGCAACCGATGGAAGAAAGAAGGGTCACGATTTCAAGAGCAAAAGTAGCGGTGGATTTTCCAGCCAGTTTTATGCTGATTGCTTCCATGAACCCCTGCCCCTGCGGATTTTATAATCATCCCCAGCGGGAATGTACCTGCCCACCTGGAGCCGTGCAGAAATACCTCAACAAAATCTCCGGCCCCCTGCTCGACCGGATTGACCTGCATGTGGAAGTAACTCCGGTGGCATTCAGTGAACTCTCTGCGCAGAAGATACAGGAAGATTCTTCGCATATCCGTGACCGTGTGATCCTCGCCCGTGAAATTCAGGAAAAAAGATACAGCCAGCATCCGGGTACTTATTGCAATGCCCAGATGAGCAGTAAAATGCTGAAAGAGATTTGTGTAATCGGTCCGGCAGGTGCCTCATTACTTAAAGCAGCGATGGAGAAATTAAATCTATCAGCCCGTGCTTATGACCGCATCTTAAAAGTGTCACGTACTGTTGCTGATCTGGCGCAAAGCGACAATATTTTACCGGAACACCTGGCAGAAGCGATACAGTACAGGAGTTTGGATAGGGAAGGGTGGGCGGGGTGAGGGAAGTCGTTAGTCTTTAGTCGATAGTCGGGAATTAACAGTCGACAGTCTATCAGTCTGTCAGTCTATCAGTCTATCAGGAGGGAGGGGTAAAAAAAATCGTTTTGATTATACTATTTCAAGATTCTCAGTTGAGCCAGCCCGAAATGATAATCAAAACGAATTAAAAAGATGCGATCAACGTATTAGTGAGAAGGGAAAATACTGGAGATCGTCCGGGTGATGTCTGTCATACAGCCATTTGTAACACAACCACCAGTCTGGTAAATAATGGTAGTCCAGCTGTCATTGTTCATTTGCGTGGATTGCTGGCTCAGTCTTGAAATGGTTTTCTTTTTCAGATCCAGTTTCCGCATGGGTTTCTTTTCCATTTTATATAGGTTTAATGATGAATAAGGTTAACATGTCAATATGAAAAAGATGTACTCTGTGCAAATGCACAGAGTACTCTTCATCAATGCGATGGAAAAATGCTCGAAATGGTTCTGGTAAAATCTGAACCACAGCTCTGTGTGATGCAGCCACCTGTCTGATAAATGATAGTGGTCCAGCTGTCATTGTTCATTTGTGTTGACTGCTGACTCAGTCTGGAAATGGTCTTCTTTTTCAGATCCAGTTTCCGCATGGGTTTCTTTTCCATAGTTAAATGTTTAATGTCTGTGAAATTAGGAAATCGGTATATCCGGCCAATACCCTAATCAGGTGAGGCGGTATGGCTTGCAATGAAGTAATAAACTGATTTCCAATCAGGGCATTAGTCAGGATCGTAAAAATGCTGAGATAAAATAACAGCTATCTCAAAAGTCGTTGACTTAGGTGATGTCATGCCGGGCTTGACCCGGCATCTTTTGAGAAGACGAATCCAAAGAAAGATACCTGGTCAGTGCTTTCCCCGGACCAGATCCGGGGCCCGGTATGACGTAAAACGACTTTTGAGATAGCTTCCAGTTCCAAGGACTCTTACTCCTTTTCCGGAGCCGCTTTTCTTTTAAATGCCGAGCGGTAATAACTGCACAAATAATCATAAATCACAAATTCATGCAGCCGGGGCTCGGATAAAAATACCCGGTTCAGACTCATATGTATATAACTTCCCATCAGGTTATCCAATGCACCGGGGGAATTATTGATAGCTAGCAGAATTTTACCTGCAATTTCCTTAATGGCCGGGGAATGTTGTGCAATCAAGGGCATCAGGGGATGCGACTGATCCGCTGCCTGACCCAATAACTGATTGATTAATCCCCGATGCTGATTGTACTGCTGATTTAATTGTTTGAACATGGCTTTATCCGCCCTGAACTCTGCCGCAAATTGCTTTTGTAATGCCTGCATCAACTGATACTTTGCCCCGGCATCATACCCAAAATGGGACAGCAAGGCATCCGTACTCAACAAGGCCCAGGGCCAGCGCAAATCTTCCCGCTCATCTCCCTCTGTAATTTCCAGAAAAGACAAAAACTGCCGGCTATCCAGGGCAAATAATTCTTCTGCATAATCAGTTAGCTGCTCTCCGTATCGCTCTGTTTCCCTTTGATAAGTGTCTAACTGAATTTTCCATATCAGTCCGGCAGATTCAAAGGGCTCAACCATTTTCAAAAAATGCTGCATGATCCAGCCCGACAGCATCGGATCATTGATCTTCATCCGGAAACGGATATGAAAATCCGGATCATTATAGCGGATAAAAAACCATTGACTGATCAGTTTGCCCACTTGCAATTCTGTGCATAGTGGCTGAATAACCTTCAGCAATATTTCATCAGCAGATTTACTGCCACAATAAATTTTATAATACAACCAGGAAGAACCCGGGAGAAAATTTCTTTG
>DAORJS010000125.1:0-7498 GCA_035439185.1 Chitinophagaceae bacterium | reverse complement strand
CGGAAGTACTGATTCTGGATGAACCCACGACCGGACTGGATCCGAACCAGATCATCGAAATACGGGAAGTAATCCGTCAGCAGGGGCAGCATAAAACCGTTTTATTCTCCTCTCATATCCTGCAGGAAGTAGAAGCAATCTGCGACCGGGTCATTATTATTAATAAAGGAAATATTGTTGCGGACGATAAATTGGCTGTCCTGCGTCAGGCCGGAAGCAGCCAGCAATCCGTACAGGTGGAATTCAAAGAAGAAGTACCTCTTCAAAGTCTTCAGGAACTGAAAGGAGTGCTGTCAGTGAATGCCTTGCATCATTCATTTTTCAATATACTTTGTACAGATGCTGAATCGCTCAAAAAACAATTACTCCAGCTGGCTATTGACCGGAACCTGAATATCGTTTCCTTACAGAGCCAAAAACAAAGCCTTGAATCCATATTCAAGGCTTTGACGAATTGAGCAGTTAATAGTTTAGAATCCTTTTTTCTCTTTGGGCTTGTCTGCGGGTTTGGTTTTATCAAATTCCCCGCCGTACACCACCACCAGTTTCGACTTATCAAAGTATTTCTTCATTGCAGCATTCACAGCTTCAGTTGTCAGGGCTTTTACCCTGTTTTCAAAATTTGTAAACTCAGTCAGATCACGTCCATCGCGGATATACCAGCGCAGCTGACGGGCCAGGAAATCATTCATGCCCAGGGAAGTTTTATTGCCTTCCAGCCAGGCGCTGACAGATTTTGTGAGTTCATCTTTGGTAAAACCTGAAGCAATCGCTTTGTCTATTTCCTGGTGCATGGCCGAATCCAGCCTGCCTTTGTACAGCGGATTGAAAATGGCATAGAGTCCCCAGTTGGTGACATCGTATTTATAATTACTGTTCATGTAGGTACCTGCCCCGTAACTCATTCCTTCATTTTCCCTCAGCCGTTTTGGAATCCGGGAGGAAAGAAAGGCACCGCCACCCAATAATTCATTGGCCATGAAAAGTGCCGGATAATCCGGATGTGTTTCTGAAATATTGATATTGATGTTTCCAAGCACAACCGCATTGGTTTTGTCCGGAGTGTTGATGGCTTCCGTGCCGCCTTTTACATCAAAATGCCGGGGAGCAATGGCTGTAAATTTCATTTTACTGTCCCAGGTTCCGAAAGTTTTATTCAGGAAACCGGTGATGGCATTTTTATCGAGTTCACCCACAAAACTGCTGATCGAGTTGTTGGCACCATAGAAATCTTTATAAAAAGTTTTGATATCATCCAGACTGGTTGTGGCCAGTTCTTCGAGTTGTTCAGCAGAGCTGGACGCATAATTGGGATGGCCTTTGGGATAATTGCTGGTCAGTTTTGCCAGTTTTTCAGATACCATGGTTTGCGGGTCACTCATATTGGCTTCAATACCGGCTTTGGCATCCAGCCTGGCTTTTTCAAATTCAGCTTCATCAAACCTGGGATTACGGAGTAAATCCTCCAGCAGGGCAAGGGCTGCAGCCAGATTTTTTTTATCCGTATTGATGTTAATGGTGAGTGAGTTGGCGAAACCGAAAAAGGAAATATCCGTTTTGATTTTATCCAGCTCATCACTGATTTGTTTTCGGCTACGGGTAGTGGTACCGGCTTTCAGCAGATCGGCCAGCAGCGTTGGTGCATATTTTTTATTCATCAGGCTGTTCTCATCCCCAAAGCGGAGGGAGATACTGGCATTGATCTTATCACCTTTTGTGGGTTTTTGTAAAAGCGCATATTTGGCACCGTTAGGAAGCGATCCGTATTCGGTATTCTTTTTGATATTCTCGATACTGGTTTCAAAATTCTCCTTCTGGGCTTCGGCTTCTTTTCCTTTGTATCCGTTCAGCAGTTTGGCAACATCGGGGGTTTCGCTTACCACTGTACGATCAGGTGCAGGATCGGGCACAAATACGCCATAGGTCCGGTTAGAGGGCTTATAGTATTTCTTTGCAGCTGCTTTCAGGTCATCCACGGTTAATTTCTCTGTGCGGTCGCGGTGCAGGAACCAAAGCCGCCAGTCACCCGCTCCAACAAATTCAGTCAGGGCAACTGCAAAGTCCGTGGTCTTGGTCATGGCATCTTCAATGTATTTGAGGCGGTTGTTCTTGGCACGGTTCAGGTCTTCTTCGGTAATACCCAGACCAGCAACCTCATCAATGGAATTCATCAGTATCAGCCGGGCACTGTCAATGCTTTTATCTTTTGGTACTTCCAGTTCAAAATAAGTCATACCCGGATCATGCAGGGTAAAACTGAAGCCCGAAACTTTGGAAGCCATCTTTGTTTCCACCAGTTTTTTATAAAGTAATCCGGAAGGATCATTGGTCAGGACTTCTATCAGTGCATCATTGGCCGCATACTCCTTATCAGCAACAGAGGGAGTATGATAACCCACACCGATATACTGAATATCGCCCGTACGGCGCAGGGACACCACCCGTTCTCCATCCTGTGGAGGCTCTACTGTATAGGTAGGTAATATTTTGCGGGTGGGTTTTGGTATCGGACTGAATGACTGCTGTACATACTGCAATGCCTTTTTCTCGTCAAATTTTCCGGCAATGATCAGTACGGCATTATCAGGCTGGTAGAATTTTTTATAAAAGACTTTCAGGTTTTCTGCCTTTACTCTTTCAATATCCTCCTTGCTGCCGATGGTGGACTTGCCATAGTTATGCCAGAGAAACATGGAAGAAAACACTCTTTCCATGAGTACACCGCTGGGATAATTTTCTCCCATTTCAAATTCATTGCGTACCACACTGAATTCTTTGGCCAGTTCTTCCGGGAGGATTTTACAATTGATCATCCGGTCAGCTTCCATATCAATCGCCCATTTCAGATTATCATCAGAGGCCGAGAGGATTTCATAATAATTGGTACGGTCATACCAGGTGGTGCCGTTGGCAAATGCCCCTTTATCCGCCAATGCCTTCTTGATATCGGGGTATTTTTTAGCCTGTTTGAACAACATATGTTCGAGCAGGTGGGCCATTCCGCTCTCACCGTATCCTTCATGACGGCTGCCTACTTTATAAACAATATTCACGGCAATATTGGTTTGCGAGGCATCCGGCATCAGCAGTACCCGCAATCCGTTTTTTAATTCATATTCTTT
This sequence comes from Chitinophagaceae bacterium, assembly GCA_035439185.1. Lineage (GTDB taxonomy): Bacteria > Bacteroidota > Bacteroidia > Chitinophagales > Chitinophagaceae > JJ008. Next base: position 4,376 of record DAORJS010000125.1, on the reverse strand, counting down.
AATTCCTTCAACGGTAGTGATCAGTACGGGAGCAGTGCTTTGAGCCTGCAGTCCCTTCGAAGCGGTCAATAAAGAACCCGCCAACAGGAGGGCAAAAAAATAGCGCATGGTAGTGGTATTTGATTTTGATGAAAGTAGGAGAATTGCCGGGAAGTGCAAAACCTCCGGGCCAAATTAACAATCCTGTTTAGCGGATCAGGGTCAGGGTTCCTTTTTCGGTGACCAGTTTATTGTTCTGATCATAAAATTCAAGTATCCATACATATACACCGTTACCCTGTTCTACTCCGTTGTACTTCCCGTCCCAGCCCTGTCCTTCAGTGGCTGTATAATAAATCAGCTGACCGGTTCTGTTATAAACTGCAAAACGTTTTAAGCCCTTCATCCGGATCAGGTAGGGTCTGGCGAGATCATTAAGCCCATCACCATTGGGTGTAAAGGCCGTAGGCAGATAATACCCTGGTTTTTTGAGTACCTGCATTTTTAAAGTATCTGTGGTAATACAGGTATGAACATCTGTGATCCGGATCAGGTAATCCACATCATCCACAGCTGTAAATTCTGTGTATTGGGCATTGTAATTACTCAGCTGTAATTGAGGAGTCCAGGTATAAATGGTGCCGATGCTATCCCTGGCACGTAACCATTTGCTGCTACCCTCGGGAACGGTAAGGGTGGGATATTTTTTTCCTGGAGCCTGCCTGTTTACCTGAACAGTTTTTACGACAGTCTGTGTATCACTTTCACAACCCAGGGTGGCCATTTTCAAAATTACATCCAGTTTACCCGGATTGGTATTATACACAACGGGCAGTGGATTTTTTGCAGTAGTAAGCGGATCACCATTGGCAAAATTCCAGCTGTACCAGGCCTGGACGGCACCATTTTCATTACTCCGGTTGCTGAATTGTACAGGCCTTCCGGTACAAATAGAATCCCATACAAAATCAGGAACCCCGTTTGGTAACACATGATAAGTAAAACTGGTCGTACTATCTGTACAACCAAAAGCAGTGGTAGTGATGAGTTTTACAGAATATGTGCCGGGCAGGGAATAGGTTCGTATTGCATCGGTATTTATATCGGTGATTCCATCATTAAACCGCCAGAGATAGCTGAGTGCGGAATTATCCGGAGAGTTGGAATTATTGGTAAAGCTGAAACTGTTTCTTGTTACACAACCGGTGTCGGATGATGGCATAAAATCCGGTATCGGCAATGGATTGATGGCGATGGCATGATTCCCGGTACTGTCCACGCATCCGCCCTGTATGACTTCTGCCCAGTAAATACCGGATACCTGCGGTGTAAAACTGATCCCCGTTGCACCGGGTATCTGTCCGCCGCTGACCTCAAACCATTGCACTGCTGTTGAACTGTTTTTGACACTTAATGTAGCCCGGGGATCATTAATACAGGTACTCGGAATACCCGTTGTTGTGACCAGGGTATCGGTTAAAAAATTATCCACGATGGTGGTGTCTGTAGCCACACATCCGGTCAACTGATCAGTTACGGTAATAATGAATTCAGTTGGAACCGATACCGGGCCGGCTAATGGATCGGCGGCATTGGGATCGCTAACCAATCCGGACGGTTGCCAGGAATAAAGTTGTGCCGGCTGGGGCGGTCCGCCGATTTGTATCTGATCTCCTCCGCAAATGGTTTTATCATTGCCAGCATTGGCCACTGGTTTGGTACCCACATCAACCGTAGCATAGAGGGTATCCTGACAACCGAAGCCGGGGAAGGGTTCAATCTTAACCGGGAAAATTGTTCCAACTGCAGGAGGTGGGTTGAGGGTCAGGGTCTGACTGGTGGAAAGAATAGTTGAAAAAGTATTATCCGAATACCAGGTATAGTTCTGGAATCCAAAGGGAGCGGTGAGGGTAATACCCGGATCACCCGGACAAATATAATTACCGGATATGGCGCCATTACAAACCGTACCCACATCTATATAGGCATAACCGGCATGACCGCCCTGAGAACAATCTTTGGTGATCAGCTCCAGCATGATCGTCCGGCCGATATAGGCATTCAGGTTGATGCTGATTGGTGTCCAGTCTTTATACAAAACCGGACTACCATTATTACCCGGAACCAATGAGGTTTGAAATCCGCCCGGTGTGGTTTGGGCAATAAAATCAAAATCCACACAGGGTATCGGCTGACCTGTGGCCACATCAATAATCCTGGCCTGAAATCGGGGCTGATTTGAAGGTACATGTCCTGGGCTTTCGATCACTACTGCATAATACAATAGCATCGAAAAAACAGTTAAGTTAGAAGGGATAGTATAGATATAGGAAATACTCTCTGCCTGTGACTGTGTGGAATGATTACCAAGCTTTACACTATAATTACTACCCAGCGGTGAAATTTCCGGAAAGCCTCCGAAGGGATCAAGTCCGGCAGTAGCCGCATCGATAATCGTGTGACGCCCGGGAATCGGACCGGTGAGCGGAAGCGGGTTACTGGCCGTTGTTCCGGCCCGGCACTCCCATCCAATTAAACTACCGATTTCAAAATTCAGGTTGGAAGGACAAAGCCCGGCCTGTGCAGCAGCACTATTCAAAAGCCCTGCAAAACATACAAGACCCAGTAAGCATTGAATTGACCGTTTCCCGAATCGCATAAAGAGACGCCAAACTTAATCAAAAAAATCTCCCCGTCATAATTCCTAACGATCGTTCTTTCTCTAATTTATCAGTCTTTTCATTGCTAAAAACACGTTTCTTTGCGGAACTGATCAAAAACCGCTCATCTGAAACCAAAAGACATCTTTATTGGTTTGCTCCTGCTGGGTTGTTTGTATGCTGCAGCAACAGGTGCATTTGAATTTGCCCGGACCCGGCTTGAAATCAAACAGGAGAAAATGAGACAGGAACAGTTAAGATTGGCAGGTGCGGATACAGAGGGCCTGGGTGATTTAAAACTGCGCTTGTATGGATCAGCTGCCCTGGCAATAGCCGGAGCCTTTGGTCTCTTTTTATTTATTATGAAATCGAGCGCCAAACCCAAATATGATAACAATATTAAACGTGTATAAACCAAATAATCATGAGTTACATTGCTGAAGTCTTTGCCCGTCAGATCCTGGATTCAAGAGGAAACCCAACTGTGGAAGTAGATGTATTAACCGACGAAGGAGCCCTGGGCCGTGCTGCGGTTCCCAGTGGAGCCAGTACCGGGGTTCATGAAGCAGTGGAACTCAGAGATGGTGATAAAAAGAATTATCTCGGTAGAGGCGTACTGAAAGCGGTAAAGAATGTCAACAATATCCTGGCCCCGGCCTTGCTTGGCAATGATGTGGCTGACCAGACCGGTATTGATGCCATGATGATACAGCTGGATGGTACAGAGAACAAAGGAAAGCTGGGTGCCAATGCCCTGCTGGCCGTGAGTATGGCTGTAGCCAAGGCGGCGGCAGAGGAAGCCGGACTGCCCCTGTTCCGTTATGTGGGTGGTACCAATGCCAAGACCCTTCCCATTCCCATGATGAATATCCTGAATGGGGGAGCCCATGCCGATAATAAAATTGACTTCCAGGAATTCATGGTGATGCCGGTAGGGGCTAATAGTTTCAGCGAAGGATTGCGTTGGGGAGTGGAGATCTTCCATGCCCTTAAATCAGTATTAAAGAAAAAAGGATTCAGCACCAATGTGGGTGATGAAGGAGGATTTGCCCCCAATATTCAAAGCAATGAAGAAGCGATTGATACAGTGATGGAGGCCATTGTGGCGGCGGGTTATAAACCCGGCACCCAGATTACGATTGCGATGGATGCCGCGAACAGCGAACTCTGGGATAATAAGAAAAAGAAATATGTATTTCATAAAAGCACCGGCAAGGAAATGAGCAGCGATCAGCTGGTGAAATTCTGGGAAGGTTGGGTAAAGAATTATCCGATCAGTTCTATCGAAGATGGGATGGCTGAAGATGACTGGAATGGATGGGCCGCTTTAACCAAGGCGGTGGGCAGTAAGTGCCAGCTGGTGGGTGATGATTTATTTGTAACCAATGTAACCCGTTTGCAACAGGGGATTGATAAACATATCGGAAATGGCCTGCTGGTGAAAGTAAATCAGATTGGAACCATTACTGAAACCATCAATGCCGTAACCCTGGCCCAGCACAATGGATACAATACAATCATGAGTCATCGCAGTGGTGAAACCGAGGATACCACGATTGCGGATCTGGCGGTGGCATTGAACTGCGGACAAATCAAAACCGGTTCTGCCAGTCGTACCGACCGTATGGCCAAGTACAACCAGCTGATCAGGATCGAGGAAATTCTGGGGATGTCGGCGGTATATCCGAAAGGAAAGATTAAATTTGGTAAATAAGTCCGGAAGTCCGGAAGTCGGAA
>DAORJS010000124.1:0-7533 GCA_035439185.1 Chitinophagaceae bacterium | reverse complement strand
CCCCCTCTTTTCACCCCTTTTCCCCACCCTAAAAAAGGGGAGAAAGCAAATTGGCAAATTACCCCCTCACCCTTACCTTTGCGGCTCGAAATCAACCCCTCTCATAAAATTCAAATATGGCAAGCGTAGGTAAAGTAAAACAGGTAATCGGGGCCGTAATCGACGTTCAGTTCGATGGCAAACTTCCTGAGATTTATAACTCCTTAGAACTCAAGAAAGAAAACGGTGATATCCTCGTCCTTGAGGTGCAACAGCACCTGGGTGAGGACAGTGTCCGTACCATTGCGATGGACGGTACCGAAGGTATTGTTCGTGGTACAGCCGTAACCGATACCGGCAAGGCGATTGCCATGCCTACCGGCGAAGGGATCAAGGGCCGTTTATTCAATGTAACCGGTGACCCCATCGATGGATTACCCGCCGTAAGTAAGGAAAACGGAAGGCCGATCCACAACCTGCCCCCCACATTTGAAAACCTGAGCACCGCTTCCGAGGTACTGTTTACCGGTATCAAGGTAATCGACCTGATCGAACCCTATGCAAAGGGTGGTAAGATCGGATTGTTCGGTGGTGCGGGTGTGGGTAAAACCGTATTGATCCAGGAATTGATTAATAATATCGCGAAAGCCTATTCCGGTTTGTCTGTATTCGCCGGTGTAGGTGAAAGAACCCGTGAAGGAAATGACCTGATGCGTGAAATGATTGAAGCAGGGATCATGAAATATGGTGATGCTTTCAAACATAGTATGGAAGAAGGCGGATGGGATCTGAGCAAAGTGGATATGAAAGAACTGGCCGATTCAAAAGCCACTTTCGTATTCGGACAAATGAACGAACCTCCCGGAGCCCGTGCAAGGGTGGCCCTTTCCGGTCTGACCATTGCCGAGTACTACCGTGATGGTGACGGACAAGGCAAAGGACGCGATATCCTCTTCTTCGTTGATAATATCTTCCGTTTTACCCAGGCCGGTTCCGAGGTATCAGCCCTGCTGGGTCGTATGCCTTCAGCGGTGGGTTATCAGCCAACCCTGGCCACTGAAATGGGTATCATGCAGGAGCGGATTACTTCTACCAAGAATGGTTCGATCACTTCCGTTCAGGCGGTTTACGTACCTGCGGATGACCTGACTGACCCGGCCCCTGCCACTACCTTCGCCCACCTGGATGCGACTACGGTATTGTCAAGGAAAATTGCTGACCTTGGTATCTATCCTGCGGTTGACCCGCTGGATTCCACTTCAAGAATTCTGACCCCACAGGTAGTAGGGGAAGCCCATTATAATTGTGCAAACCGCGTGAAGCTGATGTTGCAGCGTTATAAAGAACTGCAGGACATCATTGCGATCCTGGGTATGGATGAACTGAGTGAAGAAGATAAACTCGTGGTAAGCCGCGCCAGAAGGGTACAGCGTTTCCTGTCTCAACCATTCCATGTGGCAGAAGCCTTTACCGGTCTGAAAGGAGTACTGGTTCCGATCGAAGAAACCATCCGTGGATTTAACATGATCATGGACGGTGAAGTGGATGAGTATCCGGAAGCAGCTTTTAACCTGGTAGGTAGCATTGATGATGCGATTGAAAAAGGTAAGAAATTGCTGGCGCAGGCGCAGGGATAAACCCCTGTCCCCTGAAGGGGAACTTAGGTCAGAAATTGCATAACTTTTCAATTAGTTCTTTAAAGAAATAGGGGATGAGAATTGTGTCAGCATAGGTTTAGAAAACCTAAGCTGAATTTCAGCACAATTTGTCTTTCTGAATTTTTAACTATAACAAAAAGCAACTTTAAAGTGATTTACACTTTAGGGTTCTAAAAGCCCCTTCAGGGGTTTGGGGTATGAACTTAGAAATACTAACACCAGAAAAAAAGCTCTACAGCGGCGAAGTCTACGGAGTTCAAATGCCCGGTATCAGCGGTTCATTTGAAGTACTGGAGAAACACGCACCACTGGTAAGCGCATTGAAAGCCGGCCGTGTAAAAGTGCTGAAGGATAAAACCCACACCAGCAGTTTTGATATCCAGGGCGGCTTTGTGGAAGTACTGAATAATAAAGTAACCGTGCTGGTTGAAGGCGCTGTTGCGGTTGATTAATATTTACCGATTCGATCGGCAGGAAAGACCACCTGTATTCCGGATTTTGAAAACAAATTACAGACCCTCCTTTGCGGAGGGTTTTTTATTGAATTTAAAATATCTTTAGTCAAATCGCATTGAATGGAGATCAGATTGAAACGCCTGTTTCTTTTTTTTGTCTTTCTTTTTTTTATTGCAAGCGGCCAATCACAGACACCCGCTGCGGGTTGCCAGTATCAAAAAGGAGTAAAAGATTATCTGACAAGAATTGATTGTCCAACCGATTTCAATTACCTGAAAGGGAAGTCTCTGACCGAGAAATTTGGTCAGGTGGCATCCGTTAAAATTGTGTACAGTATCCGGAATAACCAACTGTACTTTATCAATTCATCCCTCTATCCCTTTCATTATGATTTTTGCAGTTCGGTACTCAATATCCCGGATGAATTAAGTCTGTTTAATATCAAAAACTATCAAAGCAATCCTGCCCGGGAATTTATCCTGGTCAACCTGAATTTTTATTCCTGGCTCGGGCTGTATGGAATAGAACTGATGCCGGAAGATGATATCGGCGCGAAAGAGTTGAGCAGTTTGTTTCAAAAGATATCGGGTCGGGTCTATTTCGGAAATAAAGTCAGGGTGCTGGCCATGTCGCCCGAAATGGAAAAGCGCTTTTCCGCCATCCCCTCCATGCCGATGATCCGGTCCACTGAAGTCTACCAGGGCCGGCAATTTGTATCCTTGAACAAAGGAAAAGCTTATGGGTACCTGCGAAAAGTAAAGGCACAGGATATCAGTAAAACGATAATAGCAAAACATGATATTGTGATCCTCGATGGATTGCCCAATGAACTACCGGTGGTGGCAGGAGTCATGACCGTCCCTTTTCAAACGCCCCTATGTCATGTCAGTCTGCTTTGTCAGAACCGCAAAACACCCAATGCCACTTATCGGGCAGCCTGGACCGATCCCGCGATAGAAATGCTGATCAATAAACTGGTTTGTTATGAAGTAACGGCTGACAGTTTTATTATCCGAAAGGCTGGAGAGGCAGAAGCAGGGGCCTGGTGGTTAAAGACTGAAAGCCGGAAGACTATCAGACTGGCCATTGATACCAGTTTCCGTCAAATAACCGGATTAGAGAAATTAAGTTTCAGGAATGTATCTGCAATCGGAGGTAAGGCGGCTAATTTTTCAGAACTCCTGAAAATAAGGGTGGATAAAAAACCCATTCCATTACCGGAAGGATCATTTGCGATCCCCTTTTATTTTTATTACCAGCATCTGAGAGAAAATAATATTCATAAACTGCTTGATTCAATTTTGAGTAATTCTTCATTGCTGAATGATCCGCAACAACTCAATATCAGTTTGAAAAGACTGAGAGACGCCATCAAGGCAGCACCGGTGAGTAAGTCATTACTGGATGCGATCCAATCAAGGTTGAAAACAGGAGGACTTACTTTCGACAATTACCGCTTTCGTTCTTCAACCAATGCAGAAGATGTGAAAGGATTCAATGGGGCTGGTTTGTATGAATCCAAGACCGGTAGCCTCACCGATCCGGACAAACCTATTGAGAAAGCAATTAAAACAGTTTGGGCCAGTTTGTGGGATGAACGGGCTTTTGCAGAAAGACAGTATTTTAAAATTGATCAGCGCTCGGTTGCAATGGGGATACTGGTGCACCGCGCATTCGGGGAGGAGTTATCAAACGGAGTAGCCGTCACCAAACATCTATACCGGAAAAATTATCCGGCCTATACTTTTAATGCACAGGTAGGAGAAATCAGTGTGGTTACTCCACCGGAAGGAGTGAACTGTGATGAAGGGATCATTGCATTGGGCCGGGCATCAGGCAGCCGTAAGGTAACCGTGGAATACATCAGCCGGAGTAACCTGAGCAAGGACAAGACCGTATTAACCGATGCACAGGTTGAGCTGCTGGCAAAATACCTGACAGCAATTAAAGAGCATTTTTATTACAAAGTGGAAAAAGGATCAGGCCGTGATGAAACCGGTTTACTGAATTTCGGAATGGATGTGGAATTTAAGATTGATGCATATACGGGGAAGCTCTATATCAAGCAGGCGAGGAGTCTTTAAATATATATGCTTTGGAACAGGAGTTTCAACAGGGGCAGCTGTTAATTTTTTCCAATCACTATTTACAAAATACCAGACTTATCTGCTGCTTATTTTACCGACGGGTTAATTCAGTAATAAAAAGATTCTGATTGTCCGTCAATAAACCTGAAGAGCACCATTTCAGGGAGTCAATCAGATCTTTCATGACTGCTATTTGTTTTTTTTCCTCTACTGAAAATTCTGCAGCAATTGTTCCCTGTCTGGCGATAGTATAACGGCGATAATTTGTTTTTTTACCCCCGATAATCTTATTAAACCGGTGAATGAAGAATGAATCACAATTGTTTCTGAAAACAAAGAAATGGAAGGCCTGATCGGCTGATAGTTTATAATTTATAGCCGCCATTTGATAATGGCCATTCTTTTTACCTGCCAGGGATATCTGATAAAGTTCATTTTTCCCGGGTTTTGTGAGCAAAAGTACTTTCTGGCTGCAGGAGCAGAGGATAAGTAAAAAACAAGCAATGATAAATCTGTTCATTTTGCCTGTATTTTTTTCTTCAACTCTCCTTCCGCCCAGGTAAATACTTTCTTCATCATATCTGTTTTCCGCAATTCATATTTACTACGGATCTGTTCTTCTTCATTGGCTACCATCATAAACATCAGGTCGATCACCCGGGCGGAGACAAAATCAGTCAGGCTGTTTTCAAGCGGTTTATTAATAAAGGGAACGGCATTGTAAATTTTTGTAACCCCCGCCCATTCTTTATCGGCGCCTTCCATTTTAATAGTACTGTCCACAATGGGGCGGAAGGCCGTCATCAGTCCGGGTTTCATTTCCTGTTTAAAATAATCGGTGGCAGCATGGGTATTATCGGTCACCAGTATTTTGGCCGCCTCCTTAAAGCTCATGTTTTTGATCGCATCAAAAAACAGGGGTTTGGCTGTGTTCACGGCAGATGACATGGCCCGGGTGAATTTACCGGTGACCTGGTTGATCACTTTATCGAAACCCAGATCACGCAAGGTTTTCTCAATTTTTGCTGCTTCACCTGGAAAAGCAAAACGTACCAACGGGTTACCATCCGGATCAGCAAATGCATCCAGGCTTTTGAATAATCCTTGTGAAAGGGCATCTTTTAAACCCATGACCATTTCCAGTTCGGAGGGAACCAATCCCAGGTTTTTCAGGGTGCTGCAACCCGGAGCAAACAACAAAAAATGACTGAGTACAATGCTGTAAAAAAATCTTTTCATACAGAGATTATTATTGAAATGCCGTGAAATCGAAGTTGATTATCTGAAGAGTATTGGTTGGTACCCTGTTCATTAATTCAATTGCGGGTCAATCGGAAAATTGATCATCATTTCATAGTCGCCGCCCAGTTGTTTGAGGGAGTCTTTCCAGATTTCCTGGTGATCGGGATGGAAGATCAGTTTCCGGTTTCCTTTCACAGTGAGCCAGGTCTTTTCATTCATTTCTTCCAGTAATTGTCCTTCGCTCCAGCCGGAATAACCCAGGAAGAAACGGATCTTATCCAGATCAGGATCGCCGTTTTTTATCGTGTCTACTACAAAATCAAAATCACCGCCCCAGTAAATGCCTTTGAGTACTTCCTGTCCGCCCGGCACTTTTTCGGGTACCTGATGCAGGAGGTGGATGGTATTGAGCTGAACGGGTCCGCCATAATATACCGGCAGTTTATATCCTTCCAGTTCGGGTACCAGTTCGTCCAGTGTGTTTTCATACAGGCGGTTGATCACAAAACCGAAACTCCCATCTGTATTATGTTCACATAATAAAACGACCGTCCTCAGGAAATTGGGATCCTTGAGAAAGGGGTCTGCAATCAACAGGATGCCGGTAGCCGGGTCAATCATGCTTCAATATTAATACTTTTTGGAATTGAAAAATCTGGTCTCGATTGCGGTTTTCCGGGACTGATAGCCCTAAAGCCCCGTTAAAATAAGGCCCTCTACCCGTTGCAGGGTATAGGGATGCACCGGGGAACTGTATTTTTGTGGTATTGCCCCGCATAATAAAAGCTACTATCTTGCCGATAATGAAAATGAAAAGGGTCTTTAGTATTATCACCATCCTGATCAGCCTGTCGTTGGTGGGGATCATGATTAACCAGAATTCTGCCTTAAAGAATATGGTATCCCTGCGAACGGAGCAGATCAAGCATTTGGTGGAACTAAGTACCCGCCAGGTGGCCGATGATTTGTCCCGTCACAAAGGCAGTAACCTGATGGGTACTCCGAAGAAGGGATTTGGACTTCCCGATGATTTTTCCATTGATATTTTTAAACCGGTCACGGTGGCCAGCCGCTTCAGTGTGGAAGAAATCCGGCAGAAATTTGAATCGGCTTTTCAGCAAAACGATTTAAAGAATATCAAATTTGAGTTTGGTATTACTTCATTCGATCGCAGTAACAATATGGAATTTCAAAAAGCTTCTCCCGGCTTTTATGATACCTATGTGGATACCGTACACAATTTTGTTTTTTATACCGGACTGGAAGCTTTAAGCGGAACCGCAGGAGAGAACCTGAGTGTGAATGAATTGCTGGTAGTGGCCGTGCCTAATATCAAGGGATTGGTGCTCAAATCACTTTTCTGGCGGATTGCCATTTCAGTATTATTCACACTGATCATTATTGCCGCTTTTTTTGTGACGGTCCGCACCATGCTGAAGCAAAAGAAACTGGCGGAAATCAAAAACGATTTTATCAATAACATGACGCATGAGTTCAAAACACCTATTGCCACGATCTCACTGGCGGTGGATGCCATGCGGAATGAAAAAGTATTGCAGGACCGTGCCAAACTGGGTTATTTCAGCAGCATTATCAAGGAAGAAAACCAGCGGATGAACCGGCAGGTGGAAACCATTCTCAAAGCTTCCCAGCTGGAGAAGCAGGAAGTGGATCTGAATCTGAAGCCGGTGCATGTACATGAAGTAATCAAAGATGTGGTGGACAATTTTGTACTCCAGTTACAGGAAAAGGAAGGGATGGTGGAAATGCAGCTGGATGCAACGGCAGATCTGATCAATGCCGATGAAGTCCATTTTTCGAACCTGGTGAATAACCTGGTGGATAATGCCGTGAAATATTCGAAAGAGAATGTGCCACCGGTGATCCGTGTCAGTACCAAATCCAACGGCAAACATTTTACCATGCGGATTGAAGACAATGGCATTGGGATGAACAAGGATACGGTAAAAAGAATTTTTGAAAAATTCTACCGGGCCCATACCGGCAATGTACATAATGTAAAAGGTTTCGGATTGGGATTGAGTTATGTAAAAGCCATGGTGGAAGCACACGACGGTGATATCAAAGCGGAAAGTGTGTTGGGTAAGGGC
>DAORJS010000123.1:0-7584 GCA_035439185.1 Chitinophagaceae bacterium | reverse complement strand
GTGGCCAATAGACTTACATCATAATCTTTATAAAAATGGGGCAAGACAGGTATATGATGAGCACCAGCCAGTGCTGCACTGTCTCGCCAGGCCTCCACACCACCGATGCGCAGGATATCGGGTTGCCAGATATCAATTGCATTTCTTTTTAATAATTCTCTCAGCGGAAGGCAACTATACTCCCTTTCTCCCATAGCTAATGAAATACCAGCCTGATTGCGCAGCACACTGTATCCTTCAAAGTCGGCATGATCAATCGGTTCTTCAAACCATTGTATGCCGATCTCGCGTGCTGCCCGGGCGAGTGCAAGGGCGGCAGGTACGGTCATTCCCTGGTTCGCATCCATCATAATATTCAGGTGTGGTCCTACTGCTTCCCGCACCCAGTTCAATCTTTCCAGGTCTTCCTGCCATTCGGGTTTACCTACTTTTATTTTCACCGCCCTGAAACCTCTCGCTTTGTATCCCTGTACTTCTTCCAGTAATTCTTCCTTCGTATAACTGATCCAGCCACCGCTTCCATAGGCAGGTACCGGTTTGCGTGATCCCCCGAGTAATTTCCATACAGGTTGACCCAATGATTTGGCCCAGGCATCCCAGGCGGCAATATTATAGGCAGCCTGCGCCCAGCGGTTGATTCCTTCCTGTCCGAAATATTCATTGGCATGATTCAATTTGCTGAAAGCATGAACCGTTTGATGAATCAGTTCACCGATGAGGAGGTCACCCTGATCTTTTAAGGCACCCACAATTGCATTCGGGCTATACTGAAAAGAAAGCAAATAGGATTCTCCCATATTGCCATTATCAGTATGCAGCCTGAGGACCAGAAAAGATATTTCCGTGAGGGTATGTGTGGCATCTGCAATTGGTTTTGACAGTTTTGCCTTTGCGCTGAATATTTCATACCGGCTGATCCGCATGACTTATTTTTTATTGAGTCTTTCCATTTCAATACAAGCCTGAATAAAGGGACCGATGGCTTTCAGGTCATCATCTCTTCTGGGCTCATTCACATAATATTCGTAAGTACCGTCGCGGTAAGGAATACCTCCCAGTCCGGCACCTGCCACCGCCTGTATATAATGATATTTTCCGTTGGCATCTTCTTTTACAAAAGTATTGATCATTCCCTTGTAAGCTTTTTGCAATGCCGGTAAAAAAGTCGCCGGCAGGTATTTCATCCGGATCCCTTTGGCAATTGAAAAAACAAACATGGCGGTACCGGAGGATTCGAGGTAATTTTTATCCTGTCCGCCTTTATTGGTGACCTGCCACCAGACTCCCGAATCTTTATCCTGGAATTTAACCAATGCAGTCGTCAGCCTTTGCAGGATGCCGATCAGTTCTTTTCTCCTTGCATGGTTAGCAGGAATTATATCCAGCACATCCACCAATGCCATCATGTACCATCCCATGCTGCGGCTCCAGAATTCGGGGGAAACTCCGGTGACCGGGTTGGCCCAACGTTGCAGGCGGCTTTCATCCCAGCCATGATAGATCAACCCTGTTTTGGCATCGCGGGCATATTTTTCCATCCAGACAAACTGATTGATGATATCATTATATACTTCCGGTTGATTATAAGCCTTTGCATATTCTGCATAAAAAGGACTGACCATATATAATCCGTCCAGCCACATCTGTGTAGGATATTTCAGTTTATGCCAGAAGCCACCCACTTTATTTCTTGGCTGCCAGCTGATCTGGTTACGAAGTATGCGTGCCGCATCGGCATATTTTTTAAGTCCATATCGCTGGTGCAGGTGCAGTAATTGTCTGCCCGGGGGTATATTATCACTGTTATACTCTTCCATCACATAGGTGCGGATATTCCCATCTTCCAAGATAAAATGATCCACGATATGTTTTGAATACTGCAGGTAGCTCGTATCGCCGGTATAAGCTGACAGTCTTTCGAAACCCATCAGCACTACGCCGATTTCATAGTTCCAGTTAGCAGGGCGGTTACCGGCCGGGAGTTTATCCTGTTCGAGGTGACTGGCATATTTTTTTACAACCATGGAATCCTTGTACTGATCCATAATGGTTGCAGCCATTTGTCTGGCATACTGTATTTGTGCGGAGACCTGATATGAGCAGGCCATCCCAAAAATGAAGATAAATTTTTTCATATTTCAGTATTCGTTTTAATAGATACGGCTTCTTCTTTCTCCGCTTTTCTTCTCCAGTAATTAGCCAGGATGCTGCCGCTGATATTCATCCAGGGACTGAAAACAGCAGCAGCTAAACCAACCGTGCCTAATTTTCCCATACTACCGGCAATACCGGATGCCATGCCTCCGTTTTGCAAACCGACTTCAAAGGCAATGGTACGGGATGAATTTTTATCCATGCCGAAAAAACGGCTCAGCCAGTACCCAAAGAAATAACCGGCTGCATTGTGAATCACAGAAGCGATAAACAGTAGGAATCCAACTTTCATCAGGTTTTCCCTGCCGGCAGCCGTAGTTGCAGTGGTGAAATAAATAATCCCAAACATGGAAATCAGCGGCATGATTTTATCAATACGTTGATAATGTTTCCAGATAAGATGATATATAATACCGGCGATGACAGCGCCAGCGAAAAACCCAGTCAATGTCAGCAATTGCCCGGCCGCTGAGGAAGTATTTACTTTTAATAACAGGATTAAAATGGCAATCCATAACGCACTGATCAATCCGGCAATGAATACTATATTCCTTTTATCCGGTTTTACCGATTTCAGGTAGTCATGTAATAAAGCAGCGCCAATGGGGACCAGGACAATCTTCACGATCTCGATCATCATGTCCATGAACCTGATTTCAATGAGTGTACCAGCCAGTACTTTCATCAATAATGGTGTAAGTAAAGGAGCGATCATGGTGGCCATGGCGGTAACAATCACCGACAAAACCAGGTTGGCCCTGGCCAGGTAGACCATTACATTGGAGGCCAATCCACTGCTGCAACTACCGATGAGAATAATCCCTGCGGCGATCTCCGGTTCAAAATGAAATATTTTTGTCAAAAGCAATCCCATTAATGGCATGATACTGAAATGACAAAAGAGTCCAATGAGCACTCCTTTACCTGTTGAGGCCATCCCGCTGAAATCTTTCAGACTCATATGGGTTCCCATACCGAACATCACGAGTTGAATGATCACGAGGATTAAAGTCTTATCACGCAGGTTTACATCCCCCCATTTGGTAAATGCCTGTGGATACATCATTCCGGCCACCACGGCAGCAATGATCCAGGCCGTGTAGCGGTATCCTTTTAATGATTCCACTGCTCCCAGTCCGATGGCTAATGATACCGCAGTAAGAATGGAGAAGGGCTGGTAAAGTGATGCGTTGTTCATTACAACTGCAATCAGCACGATTACTGCAGAGATCCCGGCAATCAGCAATAATATTTTATTCCCTTGCTTCATGCTTTGTTGCTATTGAAAATCCCGGCCAGGTATTCCATGGCGATGGGTGGACTGGCCAGTATCGGAACTTTCTTTTCCGATTCACTGAGTGTACTCACGACCCTCGCCATAGAGGCCTGGGCCAGCAGGATTACATCCACTTCATTGGAGAGTTTTACTAATGCCTCTTTTACTTTCTGATCATGGGTAGCGGCATCTCCGCTCATCAATGCACTGAATGCACCTTCACATACTACTGCGGTGAGTTCAACTTCTTTACCGGCTTTTATTGCTCTTCTCCTCACCAGGTCAGTGGTAGGCTCCAATGTGGTGGATAAAGTTGCGATTACACCAATCCGCTTCCCGGTTGCCACGGCCTGATCGGCCATGGGTTGATCCACTCTTAACACGGGAACATTCACCAATGTATCAGCTGTTTCAACTGCTGGTCCGATAGAGGAACAGGTAAATAAAATATAATCCGCACCCGCTTCTTCTGCCGATGCTGCATAGTTCACCACTCTTTTACTGGTGGAAGCAGTCAGCTCACCACAAGCAATGGTGTTTTTAATCAGACTATCATCCACAATATTAAATATATTGACACCGGGTAAATATTTAGCGGCTAGTTCTGCAAACATGGGTACTAATGTGGCAGAAGTATGTACCAATGCCAATGTGCTTGTCTTTTTAGTTGTCATCTTTATTTATTTTACCATCAGGCGCTCAATCCCCTGACAGCATCTAAAAAATAATTTTCATTCCCTACCTGGCCTCCTTTAAAATTCACCTGCAAACCATCAATCGCTTTATCAGATGAATAAGCCTTACATAAAGGTGCTCCTGCAGACCAGGATGCTATCATTTTCAATGCTTCAATACCCAATGCACGGGCTGCATAGCTGCTGGTATCACCTCCGGCTACAATGAGCCTGTCCACCCGGGTTTGACTGATCAGTTTGCTGGCGATGCTACCTAATGCCGTTCCCAGTATTTCCGCAGCAACCGGCCTGCCGAGATGTTTACCACTATGTATAATCAGTTTTTTATTTTGCTTAAGGGTTTCCAGCAGTTGCGGAATGAGTTGGGTGTTATTGTATGTCGGATCAGCGGGATTGATTTCAACAAGCGAAAACCCATTGGCCGCTGCCACTGCAATCTGTTTGGCTGTTACCGGAGAACAGGATCCGGAAATCACCAGTATATTTTCTGCAACACCCGGATCAGGCCATTGATTGACCGGATGAAGTAAGGCAGTTCGGTTCCAATAAACACCCAACGCATCTTCCACGGCAGAACCTCCAACACAAAAAACAGGTTGATCAGATTTCAGTTCCTGTAACCATTCACCGGTTTTTTGAAGATGGGTTGCATCCAAGGCGTCGAGTATGACAACACTGGTATCTTTTTCCAAATGAGCGGTCCATTGCTGTACAGGCTGCTGCATCTGATTGATATCAATGGATCCGATATTTCTTTTTGTCTGACTACCAATGTGAATACGTAAATCACTTTCGGTGGCAGGTGTTACCGGATGTTTGCTCATGGAAGGATGCCGGTCGATGCGGTAAACAGGTCCTTTATTGCCGGTTCCCATTCTTGCAAAAAGATGGCTGAACACGCAATAACGGCCTAAGGATGGCGTACCACCCAGGACAGGTATCAATGTGTTGCCAAAAACGGATGCCCCGCAATCAATGGCTTTGCCGATACTTCCGGTAGTGGAAGAAGAATCAAAAGTGGAACAAACTTTATAATGAATAAAGGCCGCACCTGATTCTTTCATTTTTTCAAAGGCCGGCATCAGCATCTTTTCCATCTGATCAGGAGCCATTGCCCGGGTCAGTCCTGCAATGCCATAGGCTTGTAATCCAGGAAACCTGGACAGTTGTTCAGGACCGGGGGGATCAGTAAATAAAACTGTTTCGGCACCGGCGCGACTGATAAATTCCAGCGCGTCGGTGGAGCCGGTAAAATCATCGCCATAAAAAGCGAGTAATATCTTGCTTTGATTGTTCAACTTAATATTATGCGTTGCCCTTCCCGAATTTTTCAACGGATTTTCCAAATTCAGGATAGAGCTTAGCTGCTTCTTCCAATGTTAATCCATCAACTGCTGCTTTCCATGCCTGTTGCAAGGCCATCACACCGGCCGCTGCACCCAAGGGATGCGCCATGATTCCACCACCAGCCATATACAAAAGATCAACTGTTTTTGTACGTCGCCAGGTTTCGAATGCTTGTCCGCCCCATTGCCCCGACGATACCACTGGCAATGGATTCTTTTGATTAAACAGCGGGCTCAGGCAGGCTTCGATGGAAGCCACCACACTATCATCGCTTTCCCAGAATTTATTCTGAATACCGTTTACATGTAACTGATCCACGCCGGCAAGCCGCCATATTTTCTGATAAGCCCTGAAATCAATTCCTAATAAGGGATGGCGATTGAGCATTCCCCATCCGTTACGATGAGCATGAATAGCGAGAATTCTCTGATCGCATATTTTTTTCGCTGCACTCAATCCAACTGAGTTAATACTGATCATGGCACAGGTACCGCCCTTCTCCACCATCCTTTCATAACGGCGAAGCATTTCGTCTATCTCACCGCTGATATTAATCGCATACATGAGTTTTTTACCGGTTAAATCTGCATGCTGATTGATTACATTCATTACTGCATCCAACCGATCATTGAAATCCGAATTGCCGGTGGAGCTCATCAGTTCATCATCTTTTACGAAATCAATGCCGGCCTTGGCCAGCACACTGACCATGGATGCGGTTTCATCGGGTGATAAACCGACAGAAGGTTTGATGATGGTACCGATGAGCGGACGATCCGATACATTCGTTAGTTGACGACAACCAACAATACCAAAGGCTGGGCCGCTGAAATGATCAGCATAGGAAGCAGGCAATTCAATATCCATCAGTTTCAGTCCGGTGAACTGGGTTATTTCATAGAGATTTCCCTGTAAGGTGGAAACCAAGACCGGCAGGTTATAACCAAAATTTTCGATGCTCCAGGAAACCTTTACTTCAGCGCGATGATATTGTCCGTCTTTACTTGTTGCTCCGGGAATCGCAGGTTGATGAACAGTTTCCAGCCATTTTACGGATTCAACCCTTGCTGCAAATCGTTCCTTCAAGGCAACGGTTTCACCGGGGACTGCGACAAATGTTCCGGAAGACTGTTCTCCAGCCAAAACACCCGCCGCTTTCTCAGGATCAAAAGGGGTTTCAATATAATATGTAGCTATAATTCTTTCCATCTATCGTTGCACGTTTAACCAGACAGTCATATCGGTCTTACCGCGATTGGCCCAGGCATAATAAGGAATCAGTTTTACCTGCACCGGTTTGGTGCTGGTATTGAATTCACGGTATAAGCGATTCTTCCAGTCGGAGCCCTGCAGAATTTTTGCCTGTCCCGTTAATGCCATTACCTTACCGCCTGCAATGGTGGTTGACACAGGTTTCCATTGCATATTCGCCGGAATAACCACATCAAAAATATTTTGTCCGGGCAGATCAATACTTTCCAGACAATACACCACCGGACCTCTTTTCACGGTAACTCTGTTTTTTGATTCTTCCACCAGCGGATGACTTTCGATCAGTACAGGCTGCATATCAAAATCAAGAACCACGCTATCACCTGCATTCCATTTTTTTCGGGCGATTATAAAACCACCTTCGCGGTCCCTGACCTTGGGAAATTGTTTGTTGATCTTTAAAGAATATCCCTTTGCCCATCCCGGTACCCGCATATAGATATTCACAGGATTGGCTGTTGCTTCTTTGATGACGATGGTGATCTTGCCATCCCAGGGGAAATTGGTGATCTGCTCCAGATGAACAGGGGTACCATCCAATAGTTTAGCCTTGAGTACGCTGCCGCCATACATATTTATATATACCCCTTTATCACCGATACTATACATATAATTATTTACTTCGGCGATCGTGCGGACCGTATTGGGCGGACAACAATTGGATTTACTGATATAAGCGGTTCTCCCCCCTTCCCAGCGTAAATGATATGGATAATCGGCAGTGGCTGCCAGTGGATTGGTATAAAAATAGCCTTTGCCATTCATGCTTACCCCGCTGAGTACGCTGTTGTACAATGCCAGTTCTACAATATCTGCATACCGGGTATCACCGGTGAGCAG
>DAORJS010000122.1:0-7713 GCA_035439185.1 Chitinophagaceae bacterium | reverse complement strand
CCTCTGCCCAATATGGTTCCGATGCCATCGCAGGGGTGATGAACCTGATCCTGAAAAAATCAACCAAAAAATTAACCGGTAATATCGGATGGGGTGGTTATTCAGATCCCAAATTCAATACAGCTTTTGCAACTGACCTGAAGACACAATACGAATCAGCCAGTAAAATTGATGGCGGTTCTACAGCCGTGAACCTGAACTATGGATTACCGATTGGAAAGAAAGGAGGATTTATCAATCTTACCCTCGATGGTTTAAGCAGCGGTAAAACTTTCCGCCAGGCTTTAGATACTTCCGATTATTACAATAATGAAGAGGCCATGTATATCAATATCTATCGCCGGGCACATGGAGATGCTTCCCTCGATATGATCGGTACAGCGATGAATATGGAAATGCCGATGAAGGGAAAAACAAGCTTCTATTCATTCGGAACTTTCAATCACAAATCATCAGATGCTTTTGCGTTCACCCGTAACTGGTCCGCCCGTCCCGATCGTTTTCCCACAGATGGCAGTGGCAATCTGATTTATGTCAGCAATATCATGAAGACCAGCAGCGATGGGGAAATTTATTATTCGCCGCATATCCAGACAAAAATCAATGACCTCTCTTTTGCTGCCGGATTCAAAGGGAATGTAAAAGGATGGAACTGGGACCTGAGCAATACACTCGGCAGAAATAATTTTCATTTTTACGGAGATAAAACCTTTAATGCCTCCAAGGGTGCCAATCAAACCCATTTTGATGATGGCGGATTTAATTTTCTGCAGAATACCATCAACCTGAATTTCAGCAAGCCAGTCAATGATAAATTCAATTTCGCCACCGGCCTGGAAGCCCGTTTTGAACGTTATCAGATATTTGCAGGAGAAGAAGGTTCTTATAAAAACTATGACCCTTCTGGCAACAAAGCCACGGGTTCACAGGGCTTTCCCGGTTACCAGCCCAATGATGAAGTCAATGCCAACAGAACGGTATTGGGTATTTATGCAGATGCAGAATACGATGTAACCAAGTCCTGGCTGATCAGCGGCGCGGTTCGCCTTGAAAACTACAGTGATTTTGGAACGACTGCTAATTTCAAGATAGCCACCCGGTTAAAAGCCTCTTCCAAACTGAACCTGCGTGCATCGGTGAGTACGGGTTTCCGGGCCCCTTCATTGCAGCAGATCAATTTCAGTTCTACATTCACCACGGTACAGGCCGGCAATATTGCCGAAGTAAAAATTGCACCGAATTATAGTCCGATCACCAAGGCAGCAGGTATCCCTGAATTAAAACAGGAAGAAAGCGTGAATGCCGGTATTGGTTTTGCCTGGCAGGCGGCCAGGGGATTTAATATCACCATTGATGGTTACCTCGTGAAAGTAAAGGACCGGGTAGTAATCAGCGGACAATTTGATGGCAGCGATCCCAATCTCGATGCTGGTTTAAGGGCACAAATGGCGGCGTTGAATGTGAGTCTGGCCCAGTTCTTTGCCAATGCGGTCAACACCACGAACAAGGGATTGGATATTGTACTGGATTATACCAAAAAATGGGGGCATCACCGGGTGAAGGGATTATTTGCGGGTAATTTTCAAAGCATGACCATTGACAAGATCAATATTCCAACCAAATTATCCGGATCAGATTTTCTGAAGCAAACCTTCCTGAGTGATAGGGAACAAAAATTCATCCTGGCATCTGCCCCGAATACCAAGTTTGCTTTCAATTTTGAATATGGCCGTAAAAAAATCAGCATCGGTACCCGCTTTACTTATTTTGGTAAAGTCGTGATTCTCGGATACGGACAGGATGGATTGGGTATCAAACCGACTGTGCCTTTGGATAATGGCAGTGGTGATGTACCTGATCAGTATAACTATTCCGGTAAAGTGGTGAGTGATTTGTATGGCAGTTATCAGCTGAGTAAAAAATTCACGCTTTATCTGGGAGCAGATAATTTATTCAATGTACACCCTGATCTGGGCGTAGCGAAAGGCGCCAAGGACTGGGCCTATAACAATGAAACCGGCGGCCCCTGGGATGCAGTGCAGATGGGAGGTAATGGAAGGCGTTTGTTTGTGAGGGTGGCGTTTAGTTTTTGAGTGATTGATGAACATCCTTCGAAATACCCCAACAGCAAGTGTTGGGGTGACGTCATGCTGGCCGGTTGCAAGTCTCCGAATGATTGGAGTTTACAAAACATATGAGTTAAATAAGCCCGGGCCAGTAGTTTGTCATACCGGGCCCCGGATCAGGTCCGGGGCAAGCCGCGACCCGGTATCTTTTGAAAGACAGTAGCATTCCTCCGAAAGATCCCGGATCAAGTCCGGGATGACGTAGTGCTGGCCGGTTGCATGTCTCCGATTAATTGGAGTCTACAATCAGAACGAGTTAACTAGTTTCGGGCCAGCAGTATGTCATACCGGGCGGTTTGCATTAAATAGTAATCATTAATTATTTCAATGCCCCATCTTAAAGATCATGAAGCCCCGGGTTTGATGCGGGCAAACCTGACCCGGTATCTTTTCAACCCTCATACCCAGCCCTCCGCCAAATCCTTCAATTCAGGGTTTTCTTTTTTAATCAAATCAATCTTCCAGTTTCGTTGCCAGTTTTTCAATTGCTTCTCCCGACTGATTGCATTGCGGATGTTTTTGTAATCTTCATAATACATCAGAAAAAAGCACTTGTATTTTGATGTAAAGATGCTGCCGTATCCAAAACGATGTTGTCTTACACGTTTCACCAGATCATTGGTTACTCCTATATAGAAGACTGTTCTGGTAAAATTTGACAGAATATAAACGGAGTAGGTAAATGACCTGGACATAGAATAAAAGTAAAGAGCAGATGAAGAGAGGGAAATAATCGTACAGTAAAAGACGCGGAAATAAGTATTCCCACGAAAGACAAAAGAATATCTACAAAAGATCCCGGGTCAGGCCCGGGATGACGAAGTGCTGGCCGGTTGCAAGACTCTGAATACTTGGTGCTCGCGACATTCTTGTAGTATGTCATGCCGGGCCCCGGATCAGGTCCGGGGCAAGCCGCGACCCGGTATTTTTTTTAAGAGATTTGTTTTTCTCCGAAAGACCCCAACAGTAAGTGTTGGGGTGACGTCATGCTGGCCGGTTGCAAGACTCCGAGTATTTGGAGCTCGTATCGGGCTTGTATTATTTCATACCGGGCCCCGGATCAGGTCCGGGGCAAGCCGCGACCTCCATAGGAGTCCTATGGACCGGTATCTTTTATAACCCCTTCACACCTCACCCCCCTCAAATCTCCCATTTTTCATGGAGCGAAATAATCCCCATTCCCTTTAACTTTAATAACTCAACCCCAAATACCATGAGACAGCTTTTCTTCTCCATTCTATTACTTTTTGCAGTTTCAGCGACACAGGCACAGAGCGGTACCAGCTATTCCAAAATACTGGCCGCCTTTGAGCAATGGAAGACCAATGCCATTAAAAACGGCAGTTATGCCAGTGCCGCCAATTGTAAAATGGAAATCGTCACAAAAGATGGATACAAAGGACCGAATACCGGCATCCCACTGGATTGCTCCATTCATTTTGCCGATATCAACGGAGATGGGAAACTGGACGGACTCTTTACATTTCATCCCCAGCAATGTGATGGGGGCAATGCCATGATGAATGCACAGGACCGGGTATTGGTTTTATCCAAAGGAACAACTTATACAACCGATGCCAGCTATATCAATAATATCGAACAAAAAAAAGATGGCTGGCTAACCGTTACCGGCGCACTGGAAGGCATGATATTCGGCACCTATAATGAATATGCCCCGGATGATGGCCGTTGCTGTCCCAGTATCAGAAAACCATTTACAATTGATTACAAGACTAAAAAACTGGAGATCGAAAAATAATTACCCCTGTTTGATAAGTTGGGCCTTGTTGCGGAACAGCGGATCCAGAAAGGATTTATCCAATTGATTAAATGGAACCGGGGCGGCAGGCTCCATCCCAAATTCATTCAGGATCAGTCGCCACCAGCCTACATTTTTCCATTGCCCTAATTTATATCCCACTTGTTCATAGGTAGCAAACCATTTAAAGCCCATTCTTTCATGTAAGGCCACACTGCGGTCATTGGGTAAGTTGATCACGGCATATACATTGCGGTACCCCTGTGCTTTTAAAATGTCAAAAAGGGTTTGATAGAGTGCTCCTGCTACACCGGCCCGGAGAAAATCATCATGGATATATACGGAACATTCCACGCTCCATTGATAAGCCACTCTTTCCCGGTAACGGGCGGCATAGGCATAACCGGCAATCCGGCCATCAATTTCACAGACCAGCCAGGGCCAGTTTTGGAGATAGGTTTCAATCCTTGCAGCAAAAGCCTCGACACTTGGGGTCTCGGTTTCAAATGTGATGGAAGTCTGCTCAATATAGGGAGCATAGATCCCCAGGATGGCGGGGGCGTCGGAGGTATGGGCCAGGCGTATTTGTACCATAAAAAAAAGCCCACAAATGTGGGCTGGATTGTACCGGAGAGCAGACTTGAACTGCCGACCTTCGGGTTATGAATCCGATGCTCTAACCAGCTGAGCTACCCCGGCATTGGGCGGCAAAAATAATGGATTTGGGGTAAAAATCTAAAAGAAAACCCCGCCTTTCAGCGGGGTCCCGTCCGAAACCGTCCTTGACACGGCTATTTCTTTGCGATATCGAATTTTTTGAAGATTGACCTGACAGCATATTGGATTTCCCGGCTCGTCATGTTGCGGTTATCCACCTCTTCCGTGGTCCAGCCCTGCCATACGGTTTTGTCCGTTCTGGCATCAATCATGGTGATCGTAACCGTTCCCTCCCTTATCGGTTCCCGGTCGCGGTCATAC
The DNA here is from genome assembly GCA_035439185.1 of Chitinophagaceae bacterium. Taxonomy (GTDB): domain Bacteria; phylum Bacteroidota; class Bacteroidia; order Chitinophagales; family Chitinophagaceae; genus JJ008. The sequence continues at coordinate 2,850 of DAORJS010000122.1, read as the reverse complement.
CCCACAAACTGGGAAGGATAATAAATCGTGCTGTACCGGCGGGTATATGGATTAAATATGACCCGGGTATAGGGCCGGCTGTACACGGGATTGGTTACTTCTTTGCTTGTCCTTTCCACCAGCACATCATAGCTGAGCAAAACATCCGGCCGGTTTTTAACCTCTCTCCAGCCAGCGGTCTTTTCCATCTCAACGGAGATGGCTGATTTGATTTTCTGTTCCATCAGATCATTGTGCCGGTTGCGGTCCTGCCGCCCTTCGCCATCCTTATCCAGCCAGGCAAAGGTTTTATATTTCCGGAAATCCGTGGTATCATCTTTTTCAAAGTGCACGGTGGAAGCACATCCTGCCAGCAGGAATACGGATACCATTGTCATGACCCACCGATAGCTTTTATTTCGCATGGTTTCTCCTTTTTAATGTTTAAGAATATCATTCTCAAAAAGCAAAGGAGGTTTTGTTCTTCCATTATAAACGGAAAAAATAGTGCCAGGATTACTAAGAAGATGTGAAAATTGGTGCGCTGTCTCAGCCTAAACCAATGGCTTCATGCTGATCAGGTATTTCAACATCAAGGAAACCTTTTTTAACAAGTCTTTGTTTAAATTCTTTCTGAACCTCGTACTCGCCATGTACCAGGAAGAGTTTTTGTACCTGTGCGGGATCCTGACAGGCCAGCCACTGACTCATATCTTCATAATCACCATGGGCACTCATGCTGCGGATGGCGCCGATTTCGGCATGTACTTCATGTTGCACCCCGAAGATGCTGACTTCTTTATCACCCGACATCAATCGCCCCCCCAGGGAGCGGGGTTCGCAGTAACCGGTAAATAAAATGGTGTTGCGGCTGTTTTCAATATTATTACTGATATGATGTTTAACCCTTCCTGCATCAGCCATTCCACTGGCAGATATTATCACCATCGGGCCATTCATAAAGTTCAGTTGCTTGGATTGCTCTACTGTTTTTACATAGCGGAGTCCTTTGAAACCAAAGGGGTCATTATCCGACTTCATCACCTGCTGAATACGTTTATTGAAATACTCCGGATGATTTTTTACCACTTCCGTGGCTTCAATACTCAATGGACTGTCCACATAATAATCCAGATCAGGTAAGCGGTTCTCCAGTTCCAGCTGGTTCAGGGCATATAATAATTCCTGGGTTCTTCCCACACTAAAGGCCGGCATGATGAGTTTGCCTTTCTTTTGCAGACAGGCTTTTTCAATCCAGCGCAGGAGCATGTCGGGAGTGGTCATATTATCATCATGCAGGCTGTTTCCATAGGTGGACTCCATGATGATCACATCGGCCTGCGGAAAATTTTCGGGTGATTTCAGAATCACATCCCGGTAACGACCCAGATCACCACTGAATGTGATCCTTTTTTCTTTACCGTTTTCTTTTATTCTCAGGCTCACGGCTGCACTGCCGATAATATGTCCGGCATCAGTGTACATGGCCTGCACCCCTTCTTCCACATCAAACCATGTATTATAAGGTTGCTCTACAAAATGTTCGGTAGCTTTTTCTGCATCCTCACTTGTATACAGCGGACGCAGATAAGTCATCCCCTCTGCTCCTCTCCTCTTATTGATGTACTTGATATCGTCTTCCTGAATTTCAGCAGAATCCCGGAGGAGGATGGTTGTTAAATCCTTTGTAGCCGAGGTACAGAATATTCTTCCTTCAAAACCTTCTGCAATCAACCGGGGGATCAGCCCGCTATGATCAATATGGGCATGAGACAAAATCATCACACTCACTTCTTTGGGATCAAATCCAAAATCGCGGTTCAGCAAATCGGTTTCTTTGCCCAATCCCTGAAACATCCCGCAATCGAGCAAAATTTTTTTCCCATTGGCCAGCGTAATCAGGTGTTTGGATCCGGTTACAGTACGGGCTGCACCGTGAAAAGTGATTTTCATGTTGTTGGTTTTGCTTTGAATGACCAGGTGATGGTAAATGCGGCCACCTGTTCGCCGTTGGCATTGGTACCAATGGAGCGTGCCTGAACGGTCCTGGCTTCTCCGGTACGGATACTATCTTCCACTGCTTCAGTAAATTTCGAGCCGTCCTCACAAATAAATTGTGTGCGCCCCGATGCTTTTTTAAAATATTCCGATTCCACTTTCACCACCAGCATGGACACGGATGGTTTGCGTTTATAGATCTGTGCCATGGCCAGGATACCCGTGCTCATTTCAGCGGCCATACTCAGACAGGCAAAATAGGTAGAACGAAAAGGATTTTGGGTGAGCCATTTAAATGGAACGGTTACCCGGCATTTATTTTCATCCACTTCCCTTACCATCACCCCGGCAATAAAAGCGGCAGGCAGTTTCATCAGGGTAAATAGCCGGTACCTGAATGAACTGCGGATCAGTTTGAAAAAATCCTGGATATGCGGGTTCATTATTGTTCTTTATAATTGGCGGGATCAAATGCAGCAAGTGCCCAATGGCTCAGGAATTCCATTATTTTATCCTTACTGTAGCCCTTCCCTTCTTCGAGATAAGCAGAATTCTGGGTATGTAATAAATCTCCCTTCCCATCCAGTATCAGGAATACCGGGAATCCAAAGCGCTGCGGGAATTTCAGTTTAGCGAAGAGTTTGGTATTGAAATTCTCTTTACTGTAATTCAGATGATACACCACATAATTCTTTTGAATCATGGAGTCGAGTGAAGCCTCCTTTGTTACAAAATCATTGAAGCGGGCACACCAGATACACCAGTTGCCCCCCGCCTGCACAAAAACATGCTTGCCTTCTTTTTTGGCCTGCTTCACCACAGCATCCAATGCTTTTTCCGCATCTTCAGCCGGTTTATACAAATTGAATTTAC
>DAORJS010000121.1:0-7713 GCA_035439185.1 Chitinophagaceae bacterium | reverse complement strand
TCAATTTTTTCAACTTACCAACTACTCAACTACTCAACTACTCAACTACTCAACTTCCCAACCAACATCAAAACCCTTTCTTCACTTCTTCCTTAATCTGCACTTCCGTTACCGGTCCGTACTTCTCCGCAATTTTTTTGATATCAGCAGATTTGCCGACTAAAACGAATTGCAGTTTGTCCTTGGGGAAATATTTGGCAATGATTTCTTTGGCTTTATCGAGGGTCAGTCCGTCCACATTTTTCTCAAAATTATTGATAAAGGATTCGTCGAAATTATACCAGAACATCTGCGTCATCAAACCGGCCAGCTGACCGGCGGTTTCATAACGGGGAGGGAACTGTCCTTTTACATAATTGCGGGCAGAAGTCAGTGATTTTTCATCAATGCCATCTTTGTGCAATTTGTTGAGTACTTCAATGGCTTTGTCAATCGCAGGCTCAGTGGTTTTGCCGGCTGTAAAAGTGGAGATCACAAAACTGCCTCCGTTTTTGAGAGCCGAAAAACGACTGTTGGCGCCATAGGTTAAACCGGTATTCACCCGCAGCTCATCATTGAGCATGGACGTGAATCTTCCGCCAAAGAGGGTATTGATCACATCAACGGCAACAAAATCAGGATTGTTCCGGCTGATACCGGGTGCACCGATATAGAAAGTGGTTTCCTTGGCATCATCTTTATTGATCAGTAATACCTGCTGTTTGGTGGGTTTGCTGATAGGCTGCGCCGCAGGATTAGCCTGAGGTTTGGAGCCTTTCTTCCAACCTGAAAAAAGATTAGTTACAAGTGCCTTCATCTCAGCAGGGTTGAAATCACCGGCAATCGCAATGGCAGCACCATCGGGCCGGTAATTATCCGCATAAAACTGTTTTACATCTTTGGGGGTCAGCGGGGTGATCGTTGAAATTTTTCCCTGCTGGATATTACCATAGACATGTTCTCCATACAAAAATTTATCAAAATAAGAACCGATCACGGAGCGGGGACTTTCTTTTTGCTGTTCCAGACTAACCAGGAGCCGCTTTTTTTCTTTGCCGAACTCCGTACTGTCAAATACCGGCTCCAGCATGATTTCTTTGAGCAGCAGCATCACTTTGTCTTTATCTTTTGCCGCCATCCGGGCAGATAATCCGGCTGATTCTTTGGAGGCAAAGCTATTGATACTGGCTCCCAGGAAATCCAGTTCATTGTCCAGTTTCTCCTTGTTATAGTTTTTAGTGCCATGTTTCAGGGCTGTGGCTGTCAATGATGCTAATCCTGATTTTTCACCATCATAAATGGCACCTGCGGGGAGGATGGCTGATACACTGATGATCGGAACTTCATGTTGTTCCATCAGGTAGACAGTCAATCCGTTTTTCAAAGTGAATTTCTGGTAGGGCGGCAGCTTGAATGATTGTGCCTGGGTAAAGCTGCCGGTCAATAAGCAAAGAAGCAGTATATAGATAAAACGTTTCATAATAATAATTGATTAATGAGTTATTCTTCCGTGTTTGATTTCAGGATACCGACCGTGCGGTTGGCCCTGGTGAAATATTTGGTCACCACCTTGCGGATATCTTCTGCGGTTACTTTATTGTACGCAGCGGGCGCATCAAACATTTTCCGGTAATCACCGAAGAATACTTCATAGGTGCCGATATTATTGGATTTGCCATTGATGGTTTCCACCTGACTGTAAAAATCCATCAGTTTGATATTTTTTATTTTCTGGAGCTCGGTTTCATTGACTCCGTCTTTTTTTATTTTTTCGAGTTCAGCGTAAATGGCTTTCTCCAAATCCAGTTCATTGACGTTTTTGGAGGCAACACCGGCAATGGTGAACAGATAGGGGTCAAAACTTTCCCCGAAACTGGCAAATACCTGTGTAGCCAGTTGTTGTTTATCTACCAGCGCACTGTACAGTCTGGAAGAACGGCCTGCAGAGAGCAGGTCACTCAGGATACTCAGTGCATAATAATCTTCGTGTTTGGCTTCGGGCACATGCCAGCCAATGCCCAGATAAGGGGTGGCCACATCTTTTTGAACCAGCACTCTTCTTTCGCCTGTTTGCGGAGGCTCCACGATTTTCACCGGGGGAGGAGCGGGCTGTGAAGGGATGGGCTCAATGTATTTTTCTGCCAATTTTTTGATCTCGTCAAATTTTACATTTCCTGAAATAACAGTCACACAGTTATTGGGGGCATAGTAAGTTTTGAAATAACGTTCCAGATCGGTTTGCTTCCAGTTTTTCATATCATCTTCATAACCGATCACGGGCCAGTGGTAGGGGTGTTCCAGAAAAGCCACACCCTGTGCAGTCTGGAAAAGCAGGTTCCAGGGGGAATTCTCTAATCCGGTACTTCTTTCACTGAGTACCACGCCTCTTTCGCTTTCCACCATTTTGGGGTCAATACTCAGACTGGAAATGCGATCTCCTTCCAGGTCAAAAATCACTTCGGTGGCAGAAGAAGGGAACCAGTTGGTGTAAACAGTTACATCTTCGCGGGTATAGGCATTGTTCGCCCCGCCATTGAATTCCATTACCTGGTCAAATTGTTTGGGGCCATATTTTTTGGCGCCATTGAACATCATGTGTTCAAAAAAATGGGAGAGACCGGTGATGCCCTGGTATTCGTTCCGGCTGCCGACCTTGTAAAATAGGTACATATTGGCATTGGGAATGGAATTGTCTTCAATCACCAGGAACTTCATCCCGTTCTTCAGGGTGAAGGTTTTTACATCATCCGCCTTCATTTGTGCCTGCATCGTCAGGCTGATAAGGAGCAGGGCGCCGGCAAAATATTTCTTCATATTTCTTTATTGTTAGGGTGGCTAAGCTACGTAAACCGGAGCTGATTTGGCTGCCATTTATCAAATAAAAAAGCCCCATTAACAGGGGCCTTTATTTTTAATTTCAAACTTTGTACTTCGTACTTATTTAATTTCATAGTCTTTTCTGAACGACATCAACGTAGACCTGTACAACACATTCGTGCTGTCCAGCGTAGCGGCCTTGGTATAATAGGTATGGGCTTCTGCCAGATAATGGGCATCTTCCAGCATAAAGGCGATCCGGTAGGCTTCCTCTGCGGGGGCTTCAAAACCTGAGCTTTGCTTTTTGATATTATCAAGTACAGCGGCAAAAGTTTCTTTGGAAACATAGTTCAGCACTTTGCGGTCGTCGTTTTCTTCGCCTTTGATGGCGGCGATCCAGTAATAACTGTTACCGGGTTTGATACGGGCAGAAAGACTGGGAATGCCGATTTTAAGCTTAGTGACAGTGGTGGAATAAAAAGGCTCAGCAATGTTTTCGGGTTTGAACAGGAAGAAATCAAATTCCTTGGCTTCTGCATAAGATTTCCAGGAAAGCGGGAAATCACCACCGGCATAGTTTACGGTATCGAGCCGGGTATCTACCCATACATTATTGATTTCGCCTCGGCTAACGGCTCCCACGGTATTCATGTAGGCTTTCCGGTTGCTGCCAAGTGAGCCGCTGGACTTGGTCATTTGTGCCCAAACATATTTTACATAGTTGGCACTGACAGAACTGTTGGTCACTTTGCAGGAATCCCCGAATTTACTCATGGGGTAGGTACCTGCTTTGGCGATGGTAAACATAGCTGCTTCATTGCAGATCAGGGTTACGGTGCCGCCAGCGGCCACTTTTAAAGTAGCAGCACCAGTCAGTGGTTTTCCGGCCTTGGCCTTGGACTCCACATTGTTCTCTACCACCGTTACATTTCCTTTGAAACTGTAAAGGAGGTAATCATTCTGGGCAGATGCATACACTGCCATTGTTGCGAAAAGGATAAGGAATGATAGCTTTTTCATCTTTTTGGGTTTAAGGTTTGGTCAAACTGATTTATCAATGATGGTGTGGTTTAAACACCGTCTTATAATTAAACTTTTTGTGCATCCACACCGCCCAGGCCTCATAAAAATAAATCACGTCCACTGCCAGCACGATCGTCACGAGGCTGAGTTTCATATCCACTTTTAACCTGTATTTATCGTACAGGTAGATCCCCAGCCACACAAAGAAGATCGCTGAAATGACCTGTGCGATCTTAGCAGCCAGGTGGAACCAGATATGGGCTTCCAGATAATAATGAACAAAGAACGACATATGCAGCCAGCAGACGAGGATCGCCAGCAGGATGTTGCCCCACAAAGGTACTTTTTTTACATAGTTTCCATCAAGTGCCATGGAGATGATATTGGCATGTATCACGATTCCGTTCATATCCGGGACCGATTTACCGGCAAATCGGGGATTCATGGGTGTAAACTTCTTGTCCTCAATATCATTCGGGTTAAAATTAACATATCCAAAAAGCACGATTTTATTGAGAAAGGCCGAGTCGTCTACATTATCACCTAAAATATCCATATAATCAACCACCAGGTATTGATTCATATGACGGGTGTAATTGATGATGACTTTATGGGCTCCCTTCTTTTCAAGATGTTCATAAGCCGCCTTGTCGTAGGCTTTTACAAGGGCAGTAGAAAAAAACGGGTAGCGTTGATGGGCATGATCTTCATAAAAGGGCTCAAAAGTTCTTATGCTCGATACTGAATCCTGGAAAAAATTTACATGCGCATACTGAGAGGCAGTATTGATATAGTCACCTGAAATTTCTGAAACAGAGTCTCCGTCTTTTCCGCTCAAGACCAGTTTTCTGGCAGCGATGAGGTTTTTGTTTTTGGCGAAAGAGGCCATCAGCATTGAGTCCTGGCGAGGATCTCTGGCTTCATAAAACAGCGCATCGAGCCCCATCACTTTTGGTTTCATGCTCCCCACTTTATCAATCATCATTGCCAGTTCTTCACGGGTGGCATAGCCGATATTCACGATCACAATCCTTTTGTCAATATTGGTATGTTCAGCTTTTCCAAGTTTAGAGTAACTCAGGTCGTTAAAGTCAAAATCTTTCAAACCCAGTTTAATAGGATTAACAATACCCAGATTGAGCGGAATAGAACCCAGTACAACAATGAAGATGAATACCCATACCGTAGCTAAGAGTGTATCTCTCTCCATCAGGTACTTGGTTACCCGGTGGTGCACCTTCTTTTTTTTCTTGGGCTGAGGGGAATGGTGCGGGTCCTGTGGATGGTCGTGATGGTGGTTTTGGTTTGACATCTCAGTGTTTGGATGAAAATTTCGTACCGATTGTACAAATGATTTCCCAATTTAACAGAGTCTTGCAACTTTTACTTTGGAAAGCACTACCATCAGAAAGATTTTGCCTCCATGGCAGGTGAATTGCATTCCGCTGTAAATCCGTAAATTAGAGGGTTAAAATTATGCGTTTTTTCCTTCCCATCCTGATTAGCCTTTTCCTGCTGGTTTTTGCCGGCAAGGATCTGTCTGCACAGGCACCGGGGCCCCCTCGCCCGAGGGATACCACGGTAACAGGTCCACAAACCTTTGCCTTGATCATGGGAATTTCTAAGTATAAGTTTATACGACCCCTGAATTTCGCAGACAAGGATGCCGAAATGTTCCGGGACTTCATGAAATCGCCAGCAGGAGGAGCCCTGAAAGAAGATAATATCTATATCTTGCTGAACGATCAGGCTAATGAAACAAATTTTCAGATAAAGTTTAAACAGTGGTTGAAGGCCAAGAAGTTACAGAAAGGGGATCGGCTCTTTATGTACCTGGCCGGACATGGAGATGCTATTGATGAAGACCAGTTTTTCTACCTTACTTATGACTGTAATCCGGCCGGCGATAAAAATAACTATCTCGTGGCCGGGGCCATCCGGATGTTTGATATCAAGGCCATGATGGCCAAAGAAGTGGGCAAGGGAGTAGAAGTATTCCTGATCATGGATGCCTGTCGCTCGAACGAATTACCCGGTGGAGCAGAAGGACAGGGTTTCTTTAATTCAGCCGTATCGGAACAAAAAGTGGGGGAGATTATCATGCTGGCAACGGGGGCCGGGCAGGAATCCTGTGAGGATGCCAGTATTGGTTCGGGACATGGACTCTTTACCTGGTACCTGGTAGATGGATTAAACGGAATGGCAGATGGGATGGGACAGAAAGATGATAAGATTACCGTTGAAGAGGTACAGAAATATGTGCAGCAGAATGTACCCAATGTGGCACAGAGTAAATTCAAAAGGAAACAGGAACCCTATTTCTGCTGTACAGAAAACAGCAGCAAAATTGTGAGTATTGTTGATCCGGCTTATTTACAGAAATGGATGGAGAACCGGAAAAAAACCGGAGGTGGTAATTCTTTCCGTGGTGGTTTTAATACCCGTGGAATGAACCCGGCCAGAGATACCGCCCTGATGGAAGCTTATAATCTGTTTAACTCAGCGGTGAAGGAAAGCCGGTTGACCGGAAAGAACTCGGCAGAGTATTATTATGAATTAATGTCGAAGAAATTCCCCGGAGATAATTATACCGTGGACGCCCAATCGACCCTGGCTGTTGAGTTCATCAATTTTGCCCAGAGCAAGATCAATCTCTATCTCGATTGTAAAGACCCGGCAGCCATCCAGAAAATGCGTTCCCAGATTGATGAGGATGAAAAATCGGATGAAGTGGATGCGAGTCTTGACCGGATGGAAAAAGTAGCCCGCCAGGAATTTTTTGAAGTGGGCAATATGCTGGAGAAAGCCATCAATATCATTCGCCAGGATGACCCGGATTTTGCCAAATCATTAATGGGAAGGATGTATTTTTTTAAAGCCAGGGGCTATTTTGGTAAAGGCAAACAGAAACTGGATATCACCAATGCTTTTCAGTTTGCATATGCGGCGCTGGCCGGAGAGAAAAATGCTTCCTACGTGATGCAGACCCTGGCGGCCCTGCACCTTGATAATAACAAACCGGATAGTGCGGTGATCTATGCTAAAAAAGCCATCAGTGCCGCTCCTAAATGGAGGTATCCTTACCTGACCCTGGCATATTGTTACAAGATCCTCAACAAAGCAGACTCCGCTATTAAATATTACCGCAAGAGTATTGAACTCAATCCTGGTAATGCGGATGCCTATGTGGACCTCGGACATTATTATTATTCATTATCCAGAACTGATTCGGCACTGACCAACTATGAAAGAGCCCTGGCCATTGATGCCAGCAATGCCTATGCGAGTAATAATATCGGATGGATCTATCACGACCGGAAAGTATATGACAAAGCCATCAGTTATTTCAAACAAAGTATCAGGAAAGATGCTAAACTGGTAAGCGCCTACAATGGCTTGAGTAAAACATTCTTTGAAACCGGTCAGTATGATTCCGCCCGGATTTATTACAGCAAGGCTTTTGCGAATTATCAGGATAAATCCATTGTGAATGTATATATCGGTAATTTCTACCGGGATCTGAAACAATATGATTCGGCTAAAGTCTATTATCGACTGGCCGCCGAACTGGATCCCAATTACGAAGAAGCCTTCAATAATCTGGGGAGGGCATCATTCTCCCTGAAGCAATATGATTCAGCGAATATTTATTATCGAAGGGCGCTGTCGGTGAATCCTTTTTCTGCCCATGCCCTGATCAATATCGGAATGGTGTTTAAAGAACTGAAGCGCTCAGATTCCACCTTCTATTATTTTGAACAGGCCATTAAAATGGAACCCGGTAATCCTTCGATCCTGAATAACCTCGGAGCGATATATGCGGATGACAAGAACTATGACACAGCCAAGATCTATTTCAGAAAAGCCATAGAGGTAAGACCGGGGCATAAGGCG
>DAORJS010000120.1:0-7762 GCA_035439185.1 Chitinophagaceae bacterium | reverse complement strand
AGGGATGCAGCAACAGCGATACCATGTTTGTCAAAGTATTGAAGAAACCCGATGTGCCGAATATTTTCAGTCCGAACGGAGATGGAATAAACGATCAGTGGGTGATTAAATACCTTGATACTTACCCTGGTTGCAGTGTGAATATTGTCAACAGATACGGACAGCTGGTGTTTAAATCAATTGGTTATCCGACTCCATGGGATGGAAAAGTAAATGGCGCGGATGCCCCGGTTGGTACTTATTATTATGTAATTGATCCGAAAAACGGAAGAACACCGTTAACCGGATATGTGGATATAATCAGGTAAACTATGAAGCGGTTATTAACAGCAGGGATCATTATGTTCGGATTAACTGCGCAACTCCAGGCGCAGCAAAAACCTCATTATACACAATATGTGGTGAATCCCTTTGTCATCAATCCTGCCATCACCGGTATTGATAATTACACCGATCTCAAAATGTCGGTCAGGGATCAGTGGGTTGGTATTAAAGGGGCACCCATGACCAGTTACCTCACGATTCACGGACCTATTGGGAAAAAGGACTACAGAACATCTTCCACCTCATTCCGGATTCCCGGTCAAAACCCACGTGGGCAATACTACTGGGAAAATTATACAGCAGCTGAACCCCATCATGGAATTGGAATGACCATCATGAATGACAAGACCGGTAGTTTCAATTTTTTCAGTGCTACGGCATCTTATGCTTACCATCTTGGAATTAATCCCACTACTAATTTATCAGGAGGATTTTCAGCAGGAATCACCACGGTTAGTCTCGATCGAAGTGTACATGACTTTGACGGAAATGGAACAGGGAATGATGTTGATCCGGCAACCGCTTCAGGTATCACACAGGCACTTAGAAAAATCCGGCCAACCATGTCCGCCGGATTATGGCTCTATTCAAGAGATTATTTTGCCGGCTTTGCGATCCAGCAGGTGATACCACAGACCTATGATTTTGTAGATAACAATACAGCGATATTAACAAAGAGCCGGTTTATCCCGCATCTTTTTCTCACCGCCGGCTACCGCTTCCTGCTCACCGATGATATCAATGCCATTCCTTCTATTATGGTCAAGTATATCAAGGGAAGTTCGATCCGTCAGTTCCAGCCTGAATTGAATATTAAATTACAATACCAGGACCTCTTGTGGCTGGGAGGAAGTTACCGGTATCAGGATGGGTATGCGGGAATGCTGGGTCTCAGCGTCAGCAATACTTTTAATGTGAGTTATTCCTATGACAGATCTGATAAAAGGAATATCCTCAGCCCTTATAATAATGGAACACATGAAGTAGTGTTTGGATTCCTGCTGGGAAACAAATACAGCGAAGCCTGTCCACGTTGCTATTAAACAATCACCCGGTCAAAGCTGAATAATCTTCCTGCTCCGTATTCCTTTTAAACGGTTCAGCTCTTTTTGTAACTGCTGTTGCTTTTCGGCCATTGCTCTGACGGCATTATTTGCTTCGGCCACAGCCACACCCGAAGATTGATTAGCCAGCTCTTTCTTTGCCAGATTCAGATTCACCATAGCGTCAGAATAAACCTTCATAAGACTATCCGTCCGGAGATTATACAATGATTCTGACAACTGCCTGTTTACTTTTTCCCAGTTCACCTGGTCGTATGCCTGCATCAGCTTAATCTCCCATTGCTTCCAGTCAAACTTGCTCATTTCTTTCCGGTACGCAGCTTTCAATTCGGCTTTCTCTTTCTCGGTAAAAACATCGGCCAGACTCTTTTCAATGCTGCTCCATTGTGTACTTTCCAGCAGTTTCCGGGAAGAAGCTACCGCTTCCTGTACCATTTCTTTTTCGGGCAGATCAAGAACTGACGCAGGATCCACAGGTTCTGAAACAGGCTCATAACTAACATTAATCAGATCCGGGTTTCCTGTGATTGCGCCCATCTCCGGTAATGCAAATGGCTCACGGGTTGAAGCTGCTGTAATTCCGGCAACATTTTCAGTTTGACTGTTTCCTGTTGGTAAATGAAATTCCCCGTTTCGGGAAGATGCAGTATTAAGGATACCGGGAATGGTTGATGCAATGATACCACTATGCCTGTTAACTGCTTTCATTGTAACCGTCCTGCCGAGCAGAAACATGGTTTGCAGTAATAAAATATAGAAGATGGCAGTAAGGGCTGTTGTAAATTGCCGGAGCGACAGCTTTTTTTTAGGTTGAACACCAAGAATCGATTCAATACGGCCAAGTAATTCCTGATTATTACCGCCTGCACCCAGCACCAGAAACTGACGGGTGTGACTCAGTTTTTCAAGTGATAATAAGGCTGAGGCATAATCGTATCCCGCATATTGAAACTGAAGAACAAGTTCATCACAGTTTTTTTCTCTTTCAGATTCCACTATTCTGACAAAGGCCCTGGCAAAGGGATTAAAGTATAAAATGGTCCGGATAATATTAATAACCAGATTCAGCAGATAATCATGTCTGCGGATATGTGCCAGTTCATGCAGTAATACCGCTTCCATCTGCTGGGTGCTGAGCTGATTGATCACAGCCATCGGAACCAGGATAACTGGTTTTAGAAAGCCAATCGTTACCGGAGTGGTGACCCATTCAGAAATCCAGATCTGTACCGGTTTGCTGATCCCCATTTGTGCAGTAATCCTGTTTACAAAGAGCCGCCATTCGGCTGCAGGACGGGTTAAACCATATTGCCTGATAACCTGTACATACCGGTAATTCCGGATAAAACGAAAGAGGGGAACAAAGAGCAAAAGCAGATAGATAACGGATGCAGCAGGAAGGATCCGGCTCAACCAGTTATTTACAGCCAGACTTTCGGCTGCAGAAAAGCTGTAATAGGTAATCATGCTGTCTTCATTACCCATCGCCCTGAAAAAAGTATAAATAAACCAGCCAAAACCGGTAATCAATAAGAGTACAGCCAGCCTGCTACGGGAAGCAGCTCCCCATTTTCCAACAAGAGATGTAACAATCTGGTAGACCAGCCACAAAAGGGCCAATTGCCACAGACTGTTGATGATTGCCCATCCGAGGGATTGCAGGAAATTGGCCTGGTTCATCGGTTTTATTTTTTAAGACTGTCAAGTAATGCCTGGATCTTTTCCAGTTCTTCCGGACTTGCTTTATGTTTTTCATCTCCCAGGGCCTGGATCACCAATTGGGTGGGGGAGCCTCCAAAGAGATTATCAATCATCCGGGATAAGAGGTGTTTCTGGGTTTTTTCTTTGTTCACCGCAGACTGATACACATGGGTTCGCATGGAATCATCACGTTTTACAATCCCTTTTTCATGCATGATTTGCATCAGTTTAAGGGTGGTGGTATAACCCACATCCTTTGTCTGGGCCAGCTCTTCATGAACTTCCCTTACCGTGGCCAGTCCTTTCGTCCAGAGAATCTGTAAAATCTCAAGCTCACTTTCGGTTGGCTTGATCAATCGGGGTGCAGACATATTACTGAATTTATACCCGAATATACGAGTAATTTCGTAATGAGGAAATCCATTCTGTCTATTTGGAATTTTTTAACAAAAAGGGGTTACCCCAGTATTTTCTGGCTTTGTCCGATCAGGAAGCCATTGTGGTAGAGTTGCAGATGATAGGTTCCTTTCTGGTACTCATCGGCATTGATGGAGAAATTGAGTCTTTTTGATTCACCACGGCTGTATTCAAACCTGATTTTACGGGTATATCGCTTTTTCCCGTCAAACCTGGTATCAATAGTGCTGGCTGATTCCCAGGCATCATTGGTCAGTAAAGTGCCGTCAGGTTGTGTGATCACTACAAAAACATCTGCATTTGAATATTCAGCAATATTATTCTGAACGGAAAAAGATACGATCAGTTTTGAGGTTTTATTGGCCAGGTTGGTTTCCTGTTCCCGGTCATTTTTAACCATAACGGGTGCAAGGCTGACTTCAGATGCCACAAAAGCCGATGCCTGGGTCATTTTTTCGGTCAGGTTTCTGTTTTGCTGATCGAGTTGCTGGTTGGTGGTTTCAAGATCTTTTACCTGTCCGTTTACCTTATCCAGTGCAGAAGCAATTTGTGCTTTTTCTTCCTCAATCGTACTGTTCCGGCTTTGCAGTTCATTTACAAGCAGCTGTAACTCAATCGTTTTTTTTCTGGCCAGGTCCAGGTCGGATTTTTTTACATCCGTTTTCTTAAGAATCGTTGAAATCTCTCCCCGGAGCCGGTAGATTTCTGAAAGCTTGGCATTGAGTTCCTGCTGGAGCATACCTTCTGTACTCTTACTGGAATCCAGTTGTACACCAAGGTCACGAATGGTCAGAGAGTATATTTTGTGTAGAGAATCCTGTACCCCTTGTGCTACAGCCATGGAGTCTTTGATATATATTTCCCTTCGCTGTTTGGTGTAACGTGATTTATCGGCCAGGTGGTACACCCAGGTACCAACAAGCCCGACAGATAGCATGGCCAATAATGTTGAACGGATATCTTTCACAATTTCAAACTATACATTACCGGGAGGATAGGGTTAAAAAAGCGTTTACTATGTGGGCAACCAGGCCCTGAACTTAGTCTTCCATTACATCATCCACATAGGCAGAAACCCATCCCACCTGTCCGTTTTTGATCAGGTAAAATGTTTTTGTATCAAAAGATGATTCAAACTGACGCATGATTTTAAGCAGGAGTCCGGATCCGGCCATCAACGCACGCTGGTCAAATACCTTATGCACTCTTTCAATTTCTTTGACCACTGCCTCTTTTTCGATACCCTGTTTCAGGTCTTTGCCAAGGTTTGCAGAAGAATAGGCATTATAATCAGCATAGATTTTCTCACAGAATTTTTTCAATTCATCAAAACTGACAGACACGATGGGTTGATCTGTTAATTCCGGATGACATAAAGTGGCTACTGCCCAGGCAATACCACCACTAACGGCAATATTGTCAGAAAGGGGATAGGCTCCACTGGAATTTACGGCATAAATAATTTCACCATTTTCCGCTCCAGCCAATACTCTTTGTAATTGCCGGTTATAATTGATCAGGCCCTGATCAGTATCCAGTCTCTTTTCAGTAGCATTAGCGGTACTCTTGGTGCCCCAATTCAACTGAAACAGACGGAAATCCTGCTTATTTCCAAAAGGGAAAAAACCGCCCTTGGTGTTTCCACTCCCGATATCTATCAGAAAAGTATTATAGCGTCTGGACTCGGGAATGATTCCCAAATGGGAGAGGCGGGCTTCTTTTTCCACATCCACCACTTCTACCTGTCGGCCGGGTTCTCCGGTTTTTTGCCGGAATGAACTGATCAGCCGGTTAATCCACTCCGTTTTTTTGTCTTTTTCGGCTTGCATTTTAACGCCACTGCTGATCACGGTAAAAATTCTTTTCGAAGGAATCCGGTATTCGTTCAGGGCCTTGTTATATAAAGCCGTAACCCCTTCCAGCGTGGCTTCAAAACTGGGGTCTGTAAATGAGATAAAATCGGTATTGACGGAAGTGTCTTTTAAAATATGAAAAGCCCCGGTACTCTTGGCATTCTTACCCATTTCAATCACACTCATCTTGACTCCTTTGGATCCCACTTCAATTCCGGTATATACATTGGTGCTGCTGAATTTGGTTTTCAGGGCGTTTTGCGCTGACAGATTAATACCGGTACACAGCAATAGAACAGACAGAACGAACTGCCTGGATCGTACACACAACATAGGTTAGTAAGTTTATCTTGTAAAATTACTGTAATACCAGCCTGTTCAGATAGAGCGGAGAGGCATAAACACAATATGTGCATAAGATGTGTTTATTTGGGAGTATCATTCAAAAAAAAGGCCGCCCCATCGGAGCGGCCGAAGCAGGAGTTCACTGCTTTAACCGAATAAACCACCTTTTTTAAGGCTTCTTACACCTTCACCGATTTTGAAGCCGTTATGATAAATTTCAATCCGGTAATCTCCGGTGCTGAAATCACCGTTCCGGATCGGATACTGAATCGTTTTACGTTGTCCCTGTGTATAATCAACAGATACTTTTGTTGTAAAAGTTTTGTCGCCATCCGTACGGGTATTCAGCGTACTGGAACCCATAGAAGCATCACTGATCACTTTGCCATCAGGCGCAGTTACAATCAGGTACATATCTGCCGGACCGGATTTGGCAATCCTGTTTTCTACATCAAAAGACACCAGTAGTTTGTCAACCCGCTTGGCAGTGGCAGTATTCTTTTCTTTGCCGCTTTTCTTTTCATCAACCGGGGTGACTTTGATATTAGAAGCAGAGAAAGTGGATCCAACATCTACAGTTTTGGATAACTCTTCTTTCTCAGTATTGGTAGTAGCCAGGTTTTGCTCCAAAACCGATTTTTCTTCTTTCAATGTACTGTTAGCGGCTGTCAGTTCCTGGTTCTCACCTGTGAGGCGGGCCACATCAGCTTCCAGGCTGGTGATTTTATCATTCAGTTCAGCTACCATCTGCCGGGCCTTGGCCAATTGTCCGTCAGTCGCTTTCTTATCATTCAGGATTTTACGGATCTCTGCTTTTTTGGCGTCGATTTCTTTTTGTCTGTCGGCCAGTTGTCCCTGCAGATTATTATTAGAACCGGTTACGGAGTCCAAACGGGCGAGGGCATTGTCAAATTCCAGTTGAATGGAAGTCTTGGCAGAATCAAGCGTATTAATCTGGGTTTGCTGCTGGGACATCTTTTCACCAGCTTTATTTTTGTCGTACAGCAGGTAACCCCATGTACCGAGCAGGCCGGCTGCCAGCACCCCGATAATGATGTTTTTGCTGCCTTTGTTTTTCGGCGCTTGCGGGGTTGCAGGTGTTGTTGCTGAAGGATAATTGGTGTTCGTCATACAATGAAATTTTAAGTTATTAGAACGTCGAATTTGTTGTTTACGTATAAATAATTTGCAAAGGTAGACCCGGTCTAAGGGCTATTGCTTATAAATCATGTTAAAAATGATTAGTTGCCCTTTCCGGGCAGTAAAATTTCGAAAACCGTGCCAGAATAAGACTTTCTATTTATTCACGCCTGTTGGTACAGCCCCAAACGGATGCTGAAACCTTGTATCTTAGCGGCTTATGAGTGTGGAAAAGATCATCGCAGATTGGAAAAAGAAATCTTTCAAGCCGGTTTACTGGTTTGAAGGGGAGGAGGAATATTTTATCGACAAAGCGGTGTCTTATGCAGAAAATCAGATCCTGCCCGAATCCGAAGCCTCATTTAATCTCTCAGTTTTTTATGGTAAAGATGCAAACTGGGCCGATGTGATCAATGCCTGCCGGAGGTATCCCATGTTTGCCGAACGACAGGTAGTCCTGCTGAAAGAAGCCCAGCAGATGCGTGATGTGGAAAAACTGGAAGCCTATATAGATAACCCGCTTTCGTCCACAATCCTGGTCGTATCTTATAAAGATAAGAAACTGGATGCCCGTAAAAAGTTCACCAAACTGGTAAAAGATAACGGGGTACTGGTCACTACCAAAAAAATGTATGACCGGGAATTGCCGGAATGGACCCAGCAGATGATCCATGGCAAGGGACTGACCATTACTCCCAGGGCCCTCAGTCTGGTAGTGGATCATATCGGCAACGATCTGACCCGCATCGAGAATGAGATTGAAAAACTCTCCCTGAATCTGGGGAAAAGAAAATCCATCACCGAAGAAGATATTGAGGAATATATCGGGGTAAGCAAGGATTATAATGTCTTTGAATTACAATCAGCCCTGGCTACAAAAAATCTTCCCAGATGTATTCAGATCATCCAGTATTTTGA
>DAORJS010000119.1:0-7776 GCA_035439185.1 Chitinophagaceae bacterium | reverse complement strand
TTTCCGCCATCTGTTGATAATGATATTTTCACATTGGCACAACTTACGGGAGCAGCCGTGGTATTATTAACCGACCAGGTTACGGTCTGATTGGTATTACCTGCCCATGATACAGCAGTATTTGGAGCAGTCACAGCAAATGGACCCGAAGTATTGGTAACAGTGACCACCATATCATCAAACTGAGTCTGACCTACTGATACGGGTGCGGTTGAACTATACACGGCATTATCCCTTACTGTTAAACGGAAATTGAGTGTTCTGGAAACTGAGCTTAATGCTTCTGTGTTTGCACCTGCATCACCACCGGCTAACGGGCCCGAGATATTTGCCCCTGCGAGAATCGTCGCCAGTTTAGGCATTAAGCGGGTTGGGTTTGTGGTTCCTTTAAAGGTGATCCAGTTCGGACCGGTAGCTTTGGTAGCACTGGCCACGCTGCTGGCACCGGTTTGAGTGGAACCTGCATTATCGTTTTGTTCCCAGGTATATGTCAATACATCCCCGGCATCAGCGTCGGTGGCTGACCCGGTGAGAGCAAATGGCGTACTGATAGGGATCGTATAATCAGCTCCTGCATTAACAACAGGCGTTGCATTGACTGCCACCAAAGTAACAGGACATGTCTTTGTATTCAGATTGGCCTGAATCTGAGCGATGGAAGCCTGGTGAAAGATATCGATTGAATGTGGTGCCAGGTCCTGGGAAGTAATACCTGCATAACCCATGATAGTGATTCCTGAACCGGGTTCTTTATTTACACCCGATCCTTCATTACTCATGGAGAATGTGTGGTTGGCTCCCAACTGGTGACCAACTTCATGAACCACATAATCAATATCAAAATTATCTCCCTGCGGGATGCCATCTGCCGGAGAAGTAATCCCACTTCCTTTTGAACCATTCACACAAACGCAACCAATACAACCGGCATTACCACCACCACCGGAAGCGCCAAACATATGACCGATATCGTAGTTGGCATCTCCGATAACCGACGTAAGTGTGGATTGTAACTGTGAATTCCACTGACTAAGATTGGTGGAATAAGGATCAGAAGAAGGAGTATAATAAATAACTGATGTGGTGTTGGCAATCAGGTTCAGGTGTAATGCCAGGTCTTTTTCATACACCCCGTTACAACGGGTTAATGTGGCATTGAAGGCCGCTAAAACCAACGACACCTGTGCAGCACTGGTTGCTCCGAAAAAATTGGAGTACTCAGCATTACAGGATTGTGCCAGGCGCATGGTTTTAAGATTACCGCCGGAACGTGCAATAGGATTGATATTGTTTACCTCATTATTCAAACCATCCACGAGATTTTGTTCTGGCGTAGTACAGCTCCATCCCATATTGCCTTTTGATCTTTGGGAACGGAATACCGCATATACTGTATGATCTGCTGAATAAGCTTCAATAAACTCATTCGCTTTCCCGCCGTTGCGGAATACCATGGTCTGAATACCTCCGGGTGAATAACTCAGTTTCAGTGTGGCTCCGGGATCAGTGATACCACGTCCGGAAAAAGCCCTGATTTCAGGGAATTGGGCCTGAAGAGCCGGCTCGAAATTGGAAGCTTCTACAATAGAAAACTGCTCCATTTCACCATCTGCATTCGGCAAGCTGATGATCGTTTGATCAGAGGAATGCACATTGACGGCAGCAAACAATTGTTGTTTCATTGACCGGATATCCAGGTCAAATAATTTAAAGTCCTTCGGGAATGATTGCCTGGCAACAGCTTTATCTGTTGTAATACCTCCGGCATTCGTTCGCGAAGCCCAGTAATTCTGTGCTGTAGCAGACATAGCCGCAACAGACAACATTAAGAACAGTACAATTTTTCTCATAAACTAGTTTGGGTGTTAAAATAATTAAGCAGCCTAATTTAT
Organism: Chitinophagaceae bacterium; assembly: GCA_035439185.1. Classification (GTDB taxonomy): domain Bacteria; phylum Bacteroidota; class Bacteroidia; order Chitinophagales; family Chitinophagaceae; genus JJ008. Next base: position 5,884 of record DAORJS010000119.1, on the reverse strand, counting down.
ACGAAATATTCTAACACCCGTTCGCATGTTGACCTCAAATCACATCATGTGAATAAATTGAAGAATATAATTCCGTTTGTTTCTCTGGTATTTGCAGGTGTTTGCGGGTTATTGCGGACTTTGATTAAATCATAAGCGTTACCACCTATTGGCAAATTGAAAGGAAATTGGAAGCGATGCCAGGCAGCATACGAACCGGAATTGAAACTTATGAATAGCCTCAAATAATAGCTACCCTTCTCGCTATAGGTACTAAGTAAGAATAGAATGATGACTGGATTACCTGCAGTGATCCACAAAAATTGGTCTTACCCAATGACCCTGGCCGGCTATCGCCGTCCTGGCCTTTTTTTTTATTTGATCACTTTCGCAAGCAAGATGAAAGTGGATTACCTGCGGTGAATCCGATACTCTCACGAGGGGCTTATCCAAATACCCTGGCCGGCTATCGCCGTCTTGGCCTTTTTTTTTATTTGATCACTTTCGCAAGCAAGCTGAAAGTGGATTACCGGCGGTGATCCATATACTCTCACGAGGGGCGTATCCAAAGACCCTGGCCGGCTATCGCCGTCCTGGCCTTTTTTTTATTTGATCACTTTCGCAAGCAAGATGAACGTGGATTACCTGCGGTGATCCCGATACGCTCACGAGGGGCTTACCCAAAGACCCTGGCCGGCTATCGCCGTCCTGGTCTTTTTTTATTTGATCACTTTCGCAAGCAAGATGAACGTGGATTACCTGCGGTGATCCATATACTCTCACGAGGGGCTTATCCAAATCCCCCATCCGGCCTCGGCCGTCGAAGGTGTTTTTTATTTGCCTGCTTTGACGAGCTGGATAGATGATGGATTACCTGCGGTGATCCCGATACTCTCACGAGGGGCTTATCCAAATCCCCCATCCGGCTTCGCCGTCTTCGGTGTTTTTTATTTGCCTGCTTTGACGAGCGAGCTCGTCACGCTGTCAAATAAAAAACCCCGGCGCTTTGCGCTGGGGTCTTTGTGCCCGAGACTGGATTCGAACCAGCACACCCTTTCGGGCGCCACCACCTCAAAGTGGTGCGTCTACCAATTTCGCCACCCGGGCCCTTCTGCCGTTTTACCGGCTTTGGGACTGCAAATGTAAGTGGTTTACTTTTTCAGAACAATTCTGAACGTAGTTCCTTTTCCGATTTCTGAATGTTTTACATAAATCTCTCCCTTGTGGTATTGGGCAATAATCCTTTTCGAAAGACTTAACCCCAAACCCCAGCCTCTTTTCTTGGTGGTAAAGCCCGGCTTGAATACCTGGCCGATATTCTTTTTGCTGATCCCCTTGCCGGTATCTGTCACTTCCAAATAAACCGCTTTATCATCCTCATTTATATTCACCGTGATCGACCCCTTCCCTTCCATGGCATCCAGGGCATTCTTCAGCAGGTTCTCAATTACCCAATCAAATAAAGGAGGTGAAATCCGGGCAAATATGGCGTCCCTGTTCTGATGATTCACGGTAAATATGATCTTTCCCGTGGCCCGCTTGCGCATATAATCCACCATGCTGTTCACCTGCTTCAGCAAATCAGTTGACTCCAGTTGCGGACTACTACCGATTTTTCCAAAACGATCAGAAACCAGCCGGAGCCGGTCCACATCTTTTTCTAATTCCTGAACAATTTTTTTATCCAGCGGACTATCCTTTAACATCTCCACCCAACCCTCCAGTGAAGATACCGGCGTACCTAACTGATGGGCTGTTTCCTTTGCCATGCCTGCCCAAACCTGATTTTGTAGTGATCGGTGCCTGCTGCGAAGCGATAAAATCGTAATCACAATAAATAATGCCACAATCAGTAACTGGATGATCGGATAATACCTGACTTCATCGAGCAATTTGGAATTGCCATAATAATACCGGTTCCGGATACTGGAGTCTGCCGGATCCACCCATTCAAAAGGGTTATGCTGCGATTTTAACTGCCGCAATTTTGTTTCCAGGTATTGCGGATCAGCCGCCCTCGCTGAATCCAGATTCACATGACTGGTGATACTGTCTTTTTCATTGGTTTCAATAATGGGAATGGTTTTGTTTTCAGTTACAATCAGCGAAGCAAAACCAATATCCACCGAATCCGGTGCACTGATGATGAACTTACCGGCCTTGAACCATTGTTCAACCCTGAGCCGCTCCTCTCCTTTGATCTTACGGGCCAGGTATTGTGAATAGAAGATGGTGCCACTCACAATGAGAATAGCAATCAGGGCCAGGGTTGTTCTCCAGTTGAGGTATTGCCGAAACATGCACCGAATTTACGGGGATATAGCGGCATGCCTTATTTTTGAACAAATTAATTCCTGTCTTGAGCCATCTCCCCAAAGCAGCCGTTGTTATTCTCAACTGGAACGGAAAAAAATACCTGGAACAGTTCCTTCCCCCGCTGCTCAGCAACAGCTATACAGGAATGGAGCTGATCATTGCCGATAACGGATCCACCGATGATTCCATTGCTTTTCTTGAATCCCATTACCCACAGGTCCGGCTGATCCGCTTCAACGAAAATCACGGTTTTGCGGGAGGCTATAACCGGGCTTTGCAGCAAATAGAAGCCGATTATTATATACTGCTGAACTCAGATGTGGAAGTAACAGCAGGCTGGCTGGAACCGATGATTGAGTTGCTGGAGAATGATTCCTCCATTGCAGCCTGTCAACCCAAACTGCTGACCTGGCACCAGAAAAATCTCTTTGAATATGCCGGAGGTGCCGGTGGCTGGATCGATAGTTATGGTTACCCCTTTGCCAAAGGCAGGGTCTTTGATCATTTTGAAGAAGACCATGGACAGTATAACCAACCTGGCCCACTTTTCTGGGCCAGTGGTGCCTGCCTCTTTATCAGGGCCCGGGTTTTTCATGAAGTGAACGGATTCGACGACTATTTTTTTGCCCATCAGGAAGAAATTGATTTGTGCTGGCGGATCCAGCTGGCCGGACACAAAATCTGGTCCTGCCCCGCATCTCTTGTTTACCATGTAGGTGGAGGCACTTTGCCAAAGGGCAATTCATTAAAGACCTTTCTGAATTTCCGCAACAACCGGATCATGTTATCCAAAAACCTGCCTTTCCGGAAAAAAATATGGGTGGTCCCTATCCGGTACCTGCTGGATGCCGTCTCGGCCTGGAAGGGTTTATTATCAGGTGATGCGGGTTATTTCGTTGCTATTTTCAGAGCTCATCTGGCTTTTATCCGCTGGTGGCTTTTCCATCAGAAAAAATCGGTATTCCCCATCAACAGAAATGGCCGCTTAGCGGGAGTGTACAAAGGAAATATTGCCTTGCAGCATTTTGCCAGGAAAAAGAAAACCTTTTCTGAAATTGTGGGCAAAAGCAACTGATTTTTTTAGAACGAACCCTTATTTTTGCAGCACAAATTTTTTGTATGAGTAACCAACAGGAATACCAGCAGGAATTGGAGAAGATTCAGGATAAGGATTTCACCCATAGCTGGGTATCTTCTTCAGGCTTCCTTTTCTACCTTCAGGTTGCCTGTCTCGTGGCATTTATACTGGGTGGCTGTTTTATGCTTTATACCAAGCGTTTTAACAAAGAGGGAAATGGTACTTCCAGCGCTCCTGTACAGGAAAGCAGCCTTTATACTCCCAAGTACAAATAATTCAGCAGTAAAAATTTTTTAAAACAGGCGGCAGGCCTTATTTTTGCATCCCGCCAACCAAAACTGGCCATCAAACAGTTCAGGAAGGCAAGAGTTCTTTAGAAAAGCGGAAGTAGCTCATTTGGTAGAGCACGACCTTGCCAAGGTCGGGGTGGCCGGTTCGAGCCCGGTCTTCCGCTCAGTAAATCCTCTAGCCGTTGTGGCGGAGGATTTTTTTTTCAATCGCCCTGGTGGTGGAATTGGTAGACACGCAGGACTTAAAATCCTGTTTGCAGCAATGCGAGTATCGGTTCAACTCCGATCCGGGGCACAAAGCGACTTAGGTCGCTTTTTTTATTTGTAGATTTGAAACAAAGCGTATTCATGTCCACAGCAATCAAATGCCCCAATTGCGGCCACGAATTTGAACCCACCGAGAGCATCCGGGAAGAAGTGCAGAAAGAACTCCGGAATAAAATGACCGACTGGCAAAAACAACAACAGCAAAAATTTGATGCCCTGCTGCTGGAAGAGAAACGCAAAACCCAGAAAGAAACCGAAGAACAGATCCGCAAATCCGTTTTGTCTGATGTGGAAGATAAAGTCCGGCTCCTGGAACAAAACAATAAAGACAACGAAGAGAAATTAAAACTGGCCCGGCAAAGAGAACTGGAATTCCTGAAAATGCAACAGGAACTCAAACAGAAAGAAAACGAAATCGAGATCCAGCTCCAGAAAATGCTGCTGGAAGAAAGAAGCAAACTTACCGAGATCATCCGTAAAGAAGAAGGAGAAAGAATCCAGTTAAAAGAAACCGAATTCCAGCTGCGCTTAAAAGAAAAAGATGAACAACTGGAAGCCCAGCGTAAACTGGCCGAAGAAATGAGACGCCGGGTGGAACAAGGCTTCATGCAATCCCAGGGCGAATCACAGGAACTCCTGTTGGAAGAATTACTCCGCAGTTCCTTCCCTTTCGATATGATTACTGAAGTGGGCAAAGGCGTGAAGGGAGCGGATTGTATACAAACCGTACGTAATAACCTGGGACAGGAATGTGGCCGGATCATTTTTGAAAGTAAACGTACCAAGAATTTTGAGGCCGACTGGATTGAAAAACTGAAATCCGATATGCGCAGCCAGGGGGCTGATGTGGCGGTACTCGTGACACAGGCCCTTCCAAAAGACCTGGAAAGATTTGGTGAGAAAGACGGGGTATGGGTCTGCAGTTTTGCAGAAGCCCGCCCACTGGTTCAGGTTCTCAGAGATGGGATTATCAAGGTAGCCACTGCCCTGAAAAGCCAGGAAAACAAAGGCGATAAAATGCACCTGCTGTATAACTATCTCACCAGTCCTGAATTCCTTTCCCAATGGCAGGCAGTAAGAGAAGTATTCCGCAATATGAAACAGTTGATTGAGGACGAACGAAGGGCCATGGAAAAAATCTGGCGGAACCGGGAAAAACAACTGGATAAAGCCCTGCTGAATTCAGATTATATCATGGGATCAATTGAAGGCATCGCTGGCAGAAACTCCATTGACCTGCATTTGCTGGGCAATGAACAGGGAGAGGGAGAAGAATCATGAAACCACCCAGGCGAGTACCAATCCGTTAAACCCGCGGTAATGCACCTGTAAATTGCTGCCTGTTTTTACAAACCTGCAGTCGATTGTTTCACTGCCCCTGTCTATATCTTTCAGCAGGATATGTTGTCTGAAATCCACTGCCCCCTCCCCATACCATTTGAATACAGCTTCCTTGGCAGACCAGAGCAGGGTTGGTAATTGATTATCTGAGGCAGTATGATCAAACGGCCTGTCCGAAAATGGTATATCGAAAAGCTGATGCTCTTCCCGGCTCAGGAACTTATCAGAGATCCGCAATATTTTGGGAACAGGTATTTCCACATCCACCCCTACCCGGCTGCTGCTGCTTACAATCGCTGCTGCATAATCGCCACAATGGGAAATGGAAAAATGGTACCGTTCATCCTGTAAAAAAGGGCGTCTTGTTTCAGCAATCAGGATCTGTTCATATGGGAAATCCGGAAAAAGATATTGGAGCAGAAAGCGGCCGGCCAGGTGCTGTAAACGTTTATGCGGATGGGTCACATCCCGGTGCTGGGGAACGTTTCCTTTGAAAAAAGCTTCCGTTTCTTCAATCTTCCAAATACCCAGTCGGGTGGATTCGTTGATCTGATGTTGAAAAAATACAGGCATCGCTGGTTGATTCCTTCTTATTTTGCCGCTTGTTACGGTG
>DAORJS010000118.1:0-7785 GCA_035439185.1 Chitinophagaceae bacterium | reverse complement strand
AGAAACTATATGAACGCTTTTTATAATTGAAAGTTGAAATCCCGATAGCTATCGGGAGAAGATTGAAAATTTAGGTCTGCCACTTTCAATTTTCAACTTTCAATTTTCAATTTCCCTACCTTCTAAGCCAGGGCAGCGGATCCACATTCTTCGTTTCAATCATCAGAATAAAATCAATCTGCCCACCGTTTCCATCATCATCACGACCGGCTTTTCCAATGGTCTGACCGGTTTTTACGGTGGCGCCTTTTGACACAGTTACGCCCGAAAGATTACTGTAGGTAGTAAAATATTTACCGTGACGGATGGTGACCGCTGAACCATCACCCAGGCTGTACACAGCACTTACTTCTCCGTCGAAAACTGCTTTTACTGCCACACCGGGGGAAGGAGTGGCAATGGTCAATCCGGGATTATCAAAAGTGAGTAAGGTATTTTCAATTTTGTTGTTACCAAACCGAAGGGCCACAATTCCATTATCAACCGGCCAGGGCAGTTTGGCCCTGTTAGCCGCAAAACTGCTGTTCAGTGCCACATCCTTTGAGTTCAGATCCAGATAGCTCTCCGGTTTTTTAGCCACTTCATTCCGCTTGGTGGTTACTGCTGTAGTGGTAGTACCTCCATCCACCGGTTTGCCGGTATTATCAGGCTTTGTAACGGTAGTTGGGTTATTGGCTTTGGCAATTTCATCTGCCTTGCGTTTGGCTTCTGCATCAGCCTTGGCCTTCGCTTTAGCAGCTTCGATTTCTCGTCTTACAATCGCCAGGATTGCATTATTCAGTTCTTTATCGCGTTTCTTTTTAGCTGCAATCTGGGTTGATAAATCCTTTTCTTTTGATTTAAGCTGACTTACCACAACAGCTTTCTCTTTTTTCTGTACTTCCAGTTCCTGTACCTGCTTGGTTTGGTTGGTGAGTGCTGAATTTTTCTGTTCCTTACGTACCAGTTGCTGTTCCTTTCTTTTGGCTATCAGGTCCTTGGTTTCAAGAATCGTCGTCACCTGTTTTTCCCGGTAGGCCCGGTAACTTTTCAGATAAGCCACCCGCTTGATGGCATCATTGAAACTATTAGCGGAAAAAATAAAGTTGAGGTAATCGTAATTACTCTTGTTCTTATAGGCATAGACCACGGAGCGGGCATACTGTGATTTCAAAGTATCCAGCTGCTTCTGCAAGCGGTAAATCTCGAGGTTACTCAGGTAAATATCATCATCAATATTCCTGATCTCTTTGTTGATATTATTGAGGTACTGTTCCTGCAGGGCAATTTTGCGGTTCAGTACATTCAGCTGGCCAAGGGTCTGTTTGGTCTGTCCCTTCACCTTATTATACATCTGCTGAATATCTTTCAGTTCCTGCTGAATGGCCTGTCTTTCTTTTTCCAGCTGGGCTTTATCCTGCGCAGCCAGTCCCTGAAAGAGCCCGGCAATGATGACCCAAAAAACTATTGCTTTTTTTCTCATGCTAAAAAGGGGATCGGGTGATTAAATGGGGGCCGGATGTGATACCGTTTATAACGGCTGTATGCAAATTAAATTTTATTCGCCTAATTGCGGCTATAACTTTTAGGCACGTTAAAGGGAAAACTTAACGTTTCATTAAATTCATATTGCCTGTAATTCAGCTTGATGTCCAGTTGTTTTTTTTCTGATACGTTGATAGACCGGCGCGTGGAAAAATTAGGACCTTTCTTGGTTTCATAATCCTCATAAGATAAATAACAGGTCCGGTTCCTGGTTTCTTCCACATCATCCAGTTTACTGCTGATGGTTAGCTTATTGTCTGCTGAAATGGTAAACAGGTTTTTGAAAAAATTCCCGAGACTTAATAATGAAATCGTACCCGGAGTCTTGGAGTAAGAAACAATCCTGGGCTCCAGGAAAACCGGGTTGCCCACCAGCAGGTCCTGCAAAGTGGATAGATTCAATGGCAATGCGGTTACTTCCTGTAAATAAGATACACTTCTGGCTGTGTACACTTTATCCTGTTTATTCAGGAGCTTGACGGAATCTTTGGTGATATAAGCTCTCAATCCTTCAATACCCAGTATCGCCGTAACAGATACCCAGATCACACTGTCTTTATACATCCGGATCACGGCATTCACATCATATTTTTTTCCATCGCCATCCCGGTATTCCACATCCACTTTACCTGAGAAAGTAGTGTAGTTGATTTTATTCTGCAGGATGCTGTCATAATGTTTCTGAATAAATAATACCGAATCTTCTTTGGAACGGTCAACCACCGCTACGGGAACAGCCACCGTATCTTTTTTAACAATGGCGCTTTGTATTTTCTTGGTAGAGCGGCAGGCATAGAGCGAAAGGATCATGATCAGAAAAATGATCCATGTTCCCTTTGGTAAGGCTGCGCTTTTTTTATTGTTTGCCTGTATGTCCAAATCCTCCTGCATTTCTTTCGGTTACTGAAATTTCGGGAACGGGTTCCCAGATCCCTTTTTCAACTTTTTGAATAATCATTTGTGCGATGCGGTCGCCTGGTTGCAAGACCTGTTCTTCCCCTGAAAGGTTGATCAGGATAATCTTAATTTCTCCCCGGTAATCAGCATCAATGGTTCCCGGGCTGTTTAAACAGGTTATTCCCTGCTTAATAGCCAGACCGCTCCTTGGACGTATCTGTGCCTCATATCCTTCCGGTAGCTCGATAAATAGTCCCGTTGGCACCAATGTTCGCTCCATCGGTGACAAATGAAGGGGAGCGGACAAATCAGCTCTCAGATCCATGCCGGATGATCCGGATGTGGCATATTCGGGAAGAGGGTTCTCCGAATGATTAATAACCCTGATGGTAACGGTTGACATCGCGGCAAAGATAATTCTGTAAGGGTTTACCCGGTCTGTTTATTATTCCTGTATTCTTTTCAGCAATACAGTGGCATAAGCTATTAATCCTTCTTCCCGGCCCACAAAGCCCAATTGTTCGGTAGTTGTGGCCTTTACAGAAACATCTCTTATTTCCACACCCGTGATACGGGCAATCACTTCCTGCATGGCAGGTACATAGGATTTTATTTTAGGTGATTGCAGACAAAGTGTACTGTCAATATTCACTACTGAATAGCCTTCTGCTTTAATCAGTCCCATGGTTCTTTCCAGCAGGATTTTGCTGTCTATATTTTTAAATTCTGCGCTGGTATCAGGGAAATGAGTACCGATATCACCGAGACCAAGAGCGCCCAATAAAGCATCACAAATCGCATGCAGCAGTACATCTGCATCGCTATGACCCAGGGCACCTTTATGATGGGCTACCTGTACTCCGCCTAACCAAAACTCACGGCCTTCTACCAGCCGGTGATAATCCACTCCTGAACCGATCCTGTATGACATGTTGATGTTTTCTGATGATGGGACGAAATTAGGACAAGCGTACCTGAAAAAAACAACGCCTCCCGATGGGGAGGCGCTGCAATATATTACATGAGAACCGATTACTTTTTAGCTCCGCTGCTGAAATCAAACAACACAGAGAAACGCAGTGTGTTTGACAGAGGGTTGCGGTTTACACCACTTCCTGAAGGAACCAGGTAAGCAAAGTTGAAACCGAAGATGTTGTATTTCAGACCAACACCTGCTGTGAAATAACGGCGGTTGCCTTTGTATTTGTTCTCGTAGTGGTAACCAGCGCGGAGAGAGAACTGGTTGTTATACCAGTATTCAGCACCCAGAGATACAGCGAACTCTTTGATTTCTTCGCCGAATCCATCTTCTGCATCACCGAATGAGCTGAACCAGCTACCGATTACGCTTTTATTTCTGTAGTCTACCAGACCGGCTGAATCAGTCGGAGGAGTAGGAACCAGCAGTTTGTTTACTTCTACGCCGAAAGCGATAGAGTTAACATTGTTGAATTTTTTGGTATAGTTGGCACCAAGACCCAGATTAGCAGGGATGAAATCCTTGGCGTCAGCATTATCAGTATAAGAGATTTTAGAACCGAGGTTAGATAAAACAGCACCCCAGGCCCATCCGCTACCGGAAGCCTTAACAGCGTTACCATAATATCCCAGATCAGCAGCTACAGAGCTACCAGTCTTGTAAGTGGTACCACCTGCAGTGAAACCGCTGGCGAGGTTAGAATTGATATACTTCAACGCGATACCAATACCATGCTTTGAATTCAGTTTGCGGGAATATCCAACATCAATACCGAACTCGCGGGGACGGAAAGAAGTCAGATCATTACCAAGGGCATCCGTGAACTGGATATCACCAAGGCTGAAATAACGCAGACCTACAGAGATCGCCTGGTTGTCAGAAAATTTGTAGTTACCAGCCAGTGTAGCCAGAAATACATCATCAGCTACGCCTTTCAGCCAGGGAGTATAAGTTGCAGCTACACCACTTTTATCATTAAAAGCGGATTTACCGATATTCCAGAGGCCGGAATATTGGTCAGCAGAAGTAGCTACTCCCAGCTCACCCATACCACCGGAACGTGCATCAGGCGATATACGGAGGAAAGGAACAGCAGTAGTAACAACATTAATTTTTGATTGTGCATTGATTGCGGTGGTTATGCCACAAAAAAGCAATGTAACGGCAGTTAGTTTTAAAGCAGTTGGTCTCATTAGAAAGTTTTTAATAATGGTGTAAATATAGAGCTTTTGATTAAAAACAAAACTAAAATAGAAAATTTTATCCGAAACGAAAAAATTGTGGTTTTTTCTGATTTTCCGGACTTTGAGTCACCTGATCCGGGTATTCGGAAAGGTGCCAAAGCTTCAAAAAAACGAATTCTTTTCCTATTTATTGTATTTTTTTTAACCCTCTTTTTTTATAAGGGCATTGATTTTAATCAGGCCAGGGCCATTTCATACTTCAAAACAGGGGCAGACCAGCTCCCGGAACTTCATTTTTTACAGGATAACCAGCTTTTCCAGCACTTCTTTTACCCCTCCGCCCGGTACCGATACCCGTAATTTATAAAGATATACACCCCTTCCCACCCGGTCTCCAAAATCGTCCCGGCCATTCCATTCGATATCAGCCGAACGGTTCCCGTCAGTCTGGATCACCCGGCTGAAAGTTTTGATCGTGCGACCCGTTATTGTCATGATCTGCAACTGCACCTGTAAGGGCAAACCCGGTTTATTATGTTCAAACCAGAAACTGGTATGCGTAGTAAACGGATTAGGATAATTCAGTACATGTTTCAGCTCCAGATCCGCATCATCAGCAACTATAAATTCCAGTACCGCTTCATTCGAATTATTCAGCACATCCCAGGCTTTTAATTTAATGGAATGACGACCAGGTGTCAGTTCCGGTAACTGAAACCTGACCACTCCCCGCTGATAACTGTTCAGCTCCGCCTGATAAAATTCATTGAGAATAAAAAACTGCCGGTTATCATCATCCAAAGTAGCCACAATATCATGCCCGATTCCCGAACCCGTGGTATTGATTCCGGATGAGTCCGCCAGTTTTACAATCAATCCCGGCCGCTGATTGGTGATCCCTCCGCTCGCAAATAATTCATCATTGAGAAATAAACGGATGGCCGGTCCGGTTTTATCCCCGCTGTTATCTGTTCCCTCTCCTCCGATAATGAAGTTTTGGAAATAGCCATTCGCATCAGTCGCTCCATTTTCTGCATATAAACTCAGCTTCCCGTTTCCAAACTGATAATTAATGTCCTTCGGTACCCGGAAACTGAAACTGAAGCGGCCTGCCGTTACTGTTGATTGTCCTTTGAATAAAGCCACCTGCTGTGTTTGAAAAGGCGCTGCAATACTACCTGGATCATTGCCCAGGGTAAAAATGGTTTGCGGTTTATCAAAAACTGCCGGATAGAGATTTCCGTTGAATGCATTTAACAAATTGCCCTGCAAATCCACCACTTCCCCTTCAATGGTTATTTTTTCAGTACTACTGAGCGTATCTGCCTGAGCGGCTGGTATGCCATTCACTTTTGTGATCCTTACTCTTTGCGCAGGAAAAGCAAGGGTCAATGCCGGATCTCCCAGCAAGGTAAACTTGCGGTTATTTATGATATCACCCAATGTCTGATAAGTAAAGTTTTTAGTCTCCCGTATCGCATCCCCCAATGAACGATACTGACCATTTACGCCTTCTTCCAATGCAAAGCGCATATAGTTATTATTCATGATCCGGTTACTGAAAGCAAAGACCGGACGCGTAGTGGTCATGAGTCCGATACCTCCCGATGCCGGTCTCAATAAAAGATCTTCTCCCAATGAACTGATAGTTGGATTATCATAAGGAGCAAAATCACAAGTTGCCGTGATAAATAATGGAAGACGGTTGGTATTCTTCCAGCTGTTCACCATTTCCTGATCCAGTACTGTTTCTTCAGCCAAACGGCGAGGCCCACCATGACCATTATAATTCCAGATCAGTGATCCATTGATTACCTGGTTATTACTGGCCTGATTAGCGGCCGGGTACTGGGCACCTCCCGCATTGGTTTCCTGCCGGTATGCATCCAGATACAGTTTCTGGATATTAAATACAGGTCCCGTCAGGGCCGCCGTTGAAGTAATAATTTCAGCATCCTGAAAATGCAGGTTGGCATCCTCGTCATCGGTTACAAAACAAAGATTATTCCGCCAGGGGCCCAGACTTTCCGGTGCATAATAAGCAAAGGCTTTGTCTACATAATTTTTGGCTTCCCCGGGATTTTTTGCAGGAATCCTGCCAATACCAATATCCAACAGATTGATGAGGGCGGTTGAATTGATATCTTCCTGATCATCTAAAAATCCAAAAAAATCATCCGAGGTATAAGAACCTAATGGATCCAAAGAGGACAAACTCTGCCAGGCAGGCACCAGGTTGGTATTATTAAATAATCTGTTTTTATAATCAAAAGAAGCATCTCCGAATAAAAGCAGGTACTTGGGTTTGCCGGATGTACTGCCATATTTATCCCAATACATTTTTACAAAATCACGGATCGCTGTCGGATCCGGAGTACCACTGCCAAATTCATGAAAGACCTGTTGTGTAGTCACCACCACGGAACTGATTCCATTTCGCTGCTGATGCAGGTTGGCCAATCGTATGGCCTCCGGTAATAAGGAATGATAAGTAATGATCAGCAGATCAGCCGGACTGCCGGCATGCAGATTCTGATTCGCCACCACACCCTCCAATGAAGGCAACAAAGCTTCAGCCGGATTAAAAGCTACATATTCTCTTAGCCGAAGAGCATCATTGACAAAACGGAATTCAGTTCCATTACTATTTCCCTGCATCCGTTGCGGGTTGACCGGATCCGTGATATCCCATACCAATGTATTGTTGCCGGCATTGCCCAATACAAATTCTGCCCGGCTGTTCCCAACACTGGACCAATCGCGGAATAATAATTGCGAAACCCCGTTCAAAGAAATATTCCGACGGGTAAATATTTCAAACCAATTGATCCATCCCTGCGCATTCACCCCACCCGGTACATAACTGAAACTGATGGTATTGTTCAGCTGCGCACCCGGTACTAAAAAAGAACCTGTTCCGGGCTGGGCAAATAAATCATAAGGTCCGCCACCGGCCGGATTAATAGGAACCGATCCTGCCAACTGATTATTGACCCGGCATTCAAAACGACTGCTGCTGTTCACCGATCGGGCCACAGTTTGCACCCTGAGTTCCAAGCCGGCACCGGTTTGAAGATTGGGAAAGCTGACATTAAAATTCCTTGTCAATGATCTTCCCGGAAGTGCTGATAATTCTTCCCCATACCATTCCTTACCACTGCCCAGAAAATTCACCGTATCCAGTTCATGAAAAAAACGATC
>DAORJS010000117.1:0-7821 GCA_035439185.1 Chitinophagaceae bacterium | reverse complement strand
GGATCGGGGAGAATTGTTTTCAATGGCTGGATGCGCCGGTGATGCGATGTGCTTCTCTGGATACGCCGGTACCTTTTAGCATTGAACTGGAAAATAATTTTCTGGCGAAGGCGAGACTGGAGGAAATGGTGGAAAGGTTAGTAAATTATTGATCGGAAAAACTACTTTCCCTTTTTTAGCAGGTCGGCCAGGTTATGGGCCCCCATTTTTTTCATGATATTCTTCCGATGGGTTTTAATGGTGAGTTCGCTGAGAAATAAGCGCTCCCCGATCTGTTTGTTATTGTATCCTCCTATTAACAAACGAAGAATTTCCTTTTCACGGGTGCTGAGCTTGAGTTGTTTGGCAAAATTATCATCTTTATGATTACTGTTTTTTTGAAGATTCGGATCGATGAATTTATTCCCCCTGCTCATTTCCTCCAATGCATAAAATAACACATCAGTCCCCGAATTTTTCAGCACATAAGCATCAAAAAACCGGTCCTGCAGGTTCAGATCGATATCTTCCGGCATATACATGGTGAGTAGCATGATGCGGATATCGGGCCAAAGGGTTCTGATCTCTTTGGCAACAGAAATACCATCTCTTTGAGGCAGGTTGATATCCAGTAAAACCAATTCCGGTTGCTGTTCTTTAATGGCGGGAATCACTTTATCTCCGCTGGTGACTGCGGCGATGACCTGAAAGGCAGGATGTCCGGAAAGGGAATTGCGAACCCCGTCGATAAAAAAGGGATGGTCGTCAGCTATTATAATCCGTTTGACTGGAATCATCAGGTAAAATCGTAAACTCAATAGATACGCGGCATCCATTCCCATCGCTGGTATCGATCTGAAGGTTGCCGTTTACGAATTTAACCAATTGTTTTATTTGTATGAGTCCAAGTCCTTCCTTTATTTTTTCGGGATCAAACCCTTTTCCATTGTCCTCTACATACAGTGATACCACCTGCTCTTCCCGAAGAAGCTGGATGATCACTTCTGTGGCATTGGCGTGTTTGATAATATTATGAATCAGCTCCTGTACCAGGTTATACAATAATAGTTCATACCGGAACGGCAAGCGGTCTCCTTCACCAATCATTTCAAACTGAAACTGTATCCGGTTGTCCTGCATCAGGTTTTTCAGAAACTGGTTCAGGGCCGCTTCCAGTCCTTTTTGTTGCAGGAGAGAGGGGGATAAATCGTGAGAGTAACTTCTCACTTCATGGCTGATTTCCTGAATCGAAGCAGTCAGATTTTTAATCAGCTGTTCCCGTTCAATATCTTTTCCTCTTGATTCCAGGTTCAATCGTAAGGTTGAAAGCCGGGCCCCAACGGAATCGTGTAAAAGACTACTCAGTCTTTGCAGTTCTTTTTCCTGATAGTCGGTAACGGAACGGAAAATCTGTTCCTGCTGATCATTAACGCGGCGCAAAAGTTGTTCCGAGGATACCTTATAACTTTTAAAACGATGCGCCAGTACCAGGGTAAGAATGCTGATTTCGGCGGTAATGGCAATCCGCATCAGGTTCCGGTTCAAAAAATTATCCGGAATATGACCTGATAAATAGAGGGTAAATAAAAATACCAGAATGATTAAAATTAAGGATGCCAGTATAAAATAGATGGCATAGGGTACTTTCAGTCTGAGGCTTTTCCAGGCTATCACCAGATTGTTGATCATCAGAATATTTATAACTACATAGGAAATAGCGCTTAAAACTACCCGGATGGGTCCGGTATTACTGGCTAGTATTAACGAAGTGAGTAGTAAAAAAACATAAACAATAAGAATCCGTTTTGTCCAACGATAATTTCCCGGCAGGTATTTTTTGGTTTCAAGCAGGGACATGCCAAAAAGAATATACACCGGAGTTGCCAGGGAGATGGAAATAGGTCTGGTGAAATCTGCAAACAACGGATAATCTGGGAAGAGGTACATAAAAATCAGACCCATATCGCTGAATATATACAGAAAGCCAAGCAGGATGTATAATGCATAGTATACATAAAGCCTGTTCCGCATATTGATAAAAAGAAAAAAATTGAATAAGAACAGAAAGACGCCAACACCTATAAAGAGCCCGGCCCAACCGTCTTTGTTGCGGCTGTAATCCAGCAATCCTTTTTCACTCAGAAAATAGATGGGGAGCCGGACCAGTTCATTTCTTTTGTCGGCCATGATCACCAGGCTGTATTGATCCAGACTGTCAGCAGGAAGGGGGAAGGCAAAATCTGATAGTCGGATCGGTCTTGAACTAAACCGATACCGGTCGCCGGTAGGAGCGAATGAATGAAACATGCTATCCTTCTTCAACAGCCAGACCGATAGATAATTAATATGCGGGTTTCGGATTAAAAGATAGCGCAGAGTGGCGGGGTTATTAATCCTGTCAAACCGGATTTTAATCCAGACCAGCCGGTTTTTGTAGCTGTTATTAAAATCATTTTCCGGGTAGGATAATAATTCCGGTTCAATCTGTTTAAAATAATTCCAGTCGTGCCGTCTGGAACTGTCGGTATGAAACTGTATAACCCCTGCTGCCGGTTCGTAAACCTCATTATCATAAAAAAATGACAGTTGTGCGTCAGCTCTGACCCCGAAAAAGGCGGCTAACAACAGAAAAAGTATCCTGTTTTTTAGGTAACTGTTCATGATGCTGTGGCTAAAGATAATTACAGCGGTTTGGTTTTTACAGGGCCGGGAAAAATTACTCCCTTTTAGGTATTTTTTGGAAATAGATGCTTCAATAGGTTTACGGTTTCATGAAAGGTGCCTACGCACCTATGAAATCAATAAACCAACAATTGTATGCGAAAGGCTTTTTTTTGCTTTTTTCTTTTTATTACAGGTATGACCATTGGTAATGCACAGGGTAATTTTCGGTCTGATGGATCCGGCAACTGGTCAAACCCTGGTACCTGGGCTTTGACCTCAGGTACCGATGCAGATGGCGTTCCTGATGCGGATGATAATGTTTTGATCATTTTTAGTCACAGTGTAGTGGTTGATATAAATAGTGCCGCAAACTCGGTAAGACTCGATAATGGCACAGCGAATATCAGCCTTTTACTGCAGGCTAACTTAAGCGTGGCAACTTACCTGACAATTCAGGAGCCAGTGGCTGATAACATCACAAATACCGTTCAGGTCGGGCAATATATGTTGTCTGCAGGAAGCTTCGATATGGGATCAGGAACTGCAAATGCAACCCGGCAAAGAATTTTATCCATTTCAACAGGTACGGTTTCAATTGCTGGTAATGTAATTGTGCAGGGAGTTGCCAACACACAGATTGTATTTACCGGTGCGGGCAAAATGGAAATTGGCGGCACGTTTACCAGAGATGCCGCAACTGTTTTCACCGTTTTTAGCGGCTCTACTGTGGCTTATACCGGGGCAGCACAAACTGTAGTTTCAACGATAGCATATAGCAATCTTACCTTATCGGGGTCTGGTGCCAAAACAACAACAGGCGTTTCAGTTAGTGGTATTTTGTCAATGGAAGGTACCGCTACTGCCTCTGCGGCAGTGACACTCGGTACCGCTGCCACCCTTAAATATAATACAGCTACTTCCCGTACAACCGGAGTTGAATGGCCGGCTACTTTTACCTCCACTGGCGGTATCATTATTGCTAATACAGGAACAATTACACTGGGTGCCGCAAAAACAATCAATACTGGCGTTACGCTTACTATTGAAAATGGAGCCATTTTTAACCCGGCTGCACTCACATTAACAGTTTCCGGTGGTGCAACGATTTCCAATAATGGAACCATTGATTTCAGCAATGCAACGGCAGTTATCAGGAGTGGAACCACTGGTACATCAACACTTACTATGGGTGCCACAGGTGTTATTAAAACAATAGATCCTGCCGGATTGGGCCCGGTAGCAAACGCTTCCCTTCAAACACAGGCAGGCGGAGCCTGGACACTGACCTCCCTCAGTACAAATGGTACTATTGAATATTACAGAAGTGCAGATGCAACTGGGATCATCACAGATATGAACTATAATAATCTGACCATCACTAATGCAAATGCTAAAACATGGACACCGGCAGCTGCCAGAACGATCAATGGAACGGTTACCGTCAATGGCGTTTTCACCATTGCAGGGGCGGCTCAACAAATAAGTGTGAGGGGCGATTGGAATAATAGCGGCGGTACTTTTAATCCGGGCAACAGCACCATCCTGTTTACAAATTCCGGTGCTGGCCATCAAATCGGAGGAACTACAGCCACTCAAACTTTTAATAGTTTGACGGTTGCCATTGGATCAACCAATACCCTGCAATTCACGGGAAGTACCAGTACGGTTGTGGTAAATAATACACTCACGATGACTAGTGGTATGATACAAACCGGAACCGGTGTTTTAGCCTTAGGTGTCTCTGCAGCCAGTACAGGCACCTTTACCTATACAGCAGGTACCATTATTGGTAAATTCCGGCGCTGGGTGGCCAGTGGTGCAGCTGCAGTCAATGTAAAATTTCCTGTTGGAACAAGTACCAGGGTACAGACCATTGATATAGATTTCTCCACAACCAACAGAACAGCCGGAGGTTCGTTGACAACTGAATTTATCGCTTCAAACCCGGGGGCTCTTGGCTTGCCACAAACAGTTGGAGGTGTCAGTATTTATGACCCATCGCCTTCCGGTTATTGGTCAGTTGTAAATGCAGGAATTACAGGCGGAAGTTATACGGCAACAGTTAATGCCACCGGTTTTTTATTCCCCAATGGAGTAAATACAATAAACGATCTTTCTAATACAAGATTGATCAAAAGATCAAGTATTCCGGGCAGTAGTTGGGAATCATCGGCCTCAACAGGGGGTACACACAATGCACCCGGTAATTTGAATAGTGTATCTGCATCCGGCCTGACGACATTTTCAGATTTTTCTGTGGGGGTGACTTGTCTTAGCCTTCCAGTTCCCCGATTGTTTGGACAATCGCAATGCGTAGGTGTGACGGCCGTCCAATTTAGTGTAACACCATCTAATTATTCAGGAACCAGTTTTGAATGGTTTTCCAATACTATCAATTCTAATTCCGGAGGAACTTCAACAGGAATCTCAACAGATGTTTTTACTCCTCCCACAACAGTTGCGGGAACTAATTATTATTACTGTGTAGTAACCAGGGGTTGCGATGCCAAAACGACCCAGGCGGCTGAAATGATTGTTTTGAATCCCCCCATAACAGATGCCATAACTGATATTTCAGTTTGTAATGGCGAAACGGTCAATATACCGGCTTTTACCGGGACGGGAAACATCTTTGATTGGTCCAATAACAATGCTGCGATAGGTCTGGCCTCTTCTGGCAGTAATAATATTGCCCCATTTATTGCCAACAATTCTGGTGTCGTACCCGTAACAGCAACAATTGATGTAAATGCAAAGTATGCCAGGGCTTATATTGCTAACAGGGGCAGTTCAATTGCAGTAATAAATACAATTACCAACCGTATGGAAAGGCTGATCAATACCAGGGGTACTCCCTTTGGCGACGGTATTGAACCAATAGCTGTAGCAATAAACTCCACCGGGACCAAAGCTTACTATTCAAATTTAACTTCAAACAATGTTACAGTTTTCAATATACAAACCGAAGCAGTAGAAGCGATGATGCCTACCGGGGGTTATGGAGCACATGGCATAGCTATCAGCCCGGATGATAGCAGAGTTTTTGTTACAAATCTGAGCAGCAATACAGTTTCAGTTTTCAGTACAGCAACAAACACCCTTATAGCAACAATTAATGTTCAACAATATCCTATTGCAGTTTTGGTTAGCCAGGATGGATCAAAGCTATTTGTAACAAACCAGAATTCCGGAACAATATCAGTAATTAATGCTATAACATTAGCGCCAATAACAACGATAAACATCGGAGGGGGTGTCACAGGGCTGGCTATGCACCCGGATGGTACCAGGCTCTATGCATCACATATTGGTTCAAATAGTGTGTTGGTAATAAATACAGTAACTTATGGGATAATGGCGAATATTGTAGGGTTTAACTATCCTTTGATATGTGTACCTAATAAGGATGGAAGCAGGTTATATGTATCAAACTACAATGGATCAAATGTTTCTGTGGTCAATACAGCCAGTAATTCTATTATTTCCAGTATTTCAATTGCCAGCGGAGGCCAGGCATCAGGATTGTCATTTACTCCTGATTTTAAATACCTTTTCGCCACCGGAATAAATGGTTATGTTTTTAAAATAGACGTTGCAACCAATACAGTAGTTGATTCATACAGTTCGCCCTATGTTTTAGCTGGTCCATTTTCATACGGCAATTTTGTAAGTAAAGTTGGTAGCTGCAGTGGAACACCTGAAACCTTCACCATCACTGTCAATCCAACACCCACCGCACCAAACGCCAATGCTCAAACTTTTTGTAATCAAAATGACCCACGGGTTGCTGATCTGCAGGCAACTGGCAGCAACCTGAAATGGTATAATGTTTCATCAGGGGGTATGCCGCTGAACAGCGTTGACCCTATAACCAGCACCACATATTACGTAAGCCAAACGGTTAATAATTGTGAAAGTGCAAGGACGTCTGTAACTGTTACTATTGAAAACGGCCTGCCTGTGCCACCGCTGGCAATAAATGGAGATGCGCAAACCCGTTCCATTAGTTCCGGATCTGCAATTGATATTTATTCATCTGCGGGTTGTCGTATTATCGGTAGCGTAAACTCGGCGGGTACTTCGCCGGTTTCAGGTTCTATTGCTGCCAAAACCTGGATCGAGTCATCCGTCCCCACTTATGCAGGTCAGCCCTTTGTAGCCCGGCATTATGAAATTACACCGGTAACCAATCCTTCCACTGCAACCGGCAGGATCACCCTTTATTTTACCCAACAGGAGTTTACTGATTTTAATAATCATAGCAGCAGTATACTCGATCTACCAACCGGACCCGCTGATCTCAGTGGTATTGCCAACCTGCGTATTAGTAAATATGCAGGTACCAGTAGTAATGGTTTCGGTTTACCGGGTACTTATGCCGGAACCGCTTCAGTCATTGATCCGGCAGATAATGATATCGTCTGGAATGGCACATTAAGCCGGTGGGAAGTGAGTTTTGATGTAACCGGTTTCAGTGGATTTGTTATACAGACTTCCTCTTTTACATTGCCACTCACCCTGCTTGACTTCAATGGCAAACTGGTGAATACAGATGCCGTGCTGACATGGACTACAGAGAATGAAATAAACACCGGCTCTTTTGAAATTGAAAGAAGTCTCGACGGCCGTCAGTATACAAAGGTTGGAATGGTGAGAGCCGTTAATGCAACGGGAACACATCAATACCAGTTCCTGGATCCCGCTGTGCTGAATACCGCGCAATCCTTTATTTTTTATCGCCTGAAACAAATAGATACCGATGGCAGGTTTTCTTATTCACGTATCGTATTGCTGAATACCGGAAAAAAATACCAAGTGCAGGTATTCCCCAACCCCGCCAGCGATCTGGTGAACCTGACCATACATGCTGCCCGGACAGAAACCGTACAGGTGACAGTGAGAGATCTTGCCGGCCGGATTTTGATCAGCAGACAACAGGTTTTGCGCAATGGAGATAATGTCCTGCAATTGGATATCAGCCGGATCAGTACCGGTACATATCTGGTAGAAGTCATGGGACCGGAATGGCAGCTTGTTAATCGCATAGTGGTGCAATAGAATTATGATCGTTTAAATTATTTTACCAGAATTTTCTCCGTGAAAAAAACAGTCCCGGCTGTTTTTTTCACGTTTATCATTTTCCCTTCTCTCAAATGACTCCTTCTCATTATCTTGCTT
>DAORJS010000116.1:0-7842 GCA_035439185.1 Chitinophagaceae bacterium | reverse complement strand
AACTGCAATTTGTGGCAGATGGAAAAGATTCAGTGAAGAAGAAGGGCGGACATTAACCCTGATCTAAACCTACTGCAGTTCTTGCTCAAACCAGATGATATTTCCACTGGCCGTGATTCCTTCTGCCCTTATCCTGATTTTTTTTGTCAGGTCATTATTGTAAAAGCGGATAAAAGCCGATCCATTATTAACCGGCAGGTCCGGCATCCAGTACAAGGTTTTTCTGGAATCACTGACAACTTTTATATCAGTTCTGTTATAATCTGGTACCGGCAGATCCCGGGGCAAAGGATATCCTTTTAGTAAATATTCCTTCCCTTTATAACTGTCTTTTTCCCAATAACCCTGGTCCCCGGTTTTTTTGGTAAAAATGCCAATAGCCGGAGGCAGACCAGGATCACTGCCCAGCATGGGAACAAATTTTACAACGGCCACTTCATCCAGCCGGATCAAATCCACCATATCACGGTCAATCTTTATATTATTCAGGTAATAAGTCCTGATGATTGTATCTCCGGAAATCGCCCTGATGGGATAAAACAGTTCCGGCCTGCCTTTCACATATTTCAATTTCAAACTCCTCATTTTAGATGCGATATATGTAAAAAGATTGATCGTTTTTCCTGCCACCGGGTCATTCATCACATCAACCGTTTCCCCTTGTGTAACATAGCCACCAAAGCCGGTGCCGTCTATATATCTTTTTTCCAGGTCCTCCAGTCTTTTTTCATACACTTTCCTGCTATTGGTACTTACCACCGCTTCTTCCAGAACTATGGCCCGGTCCCCATACAAAATAGTATCCGTTCTTGCTGCCACCTGATCATTGGTCTTTGTTTTTACAGCACCTGATTGATTTTGCATCAGCATATTGACCTTTTTCCGGAATGCATTCCATAATACCTCGCTGCTATCCGGCTTGGGCAACTCCATCAACAATTCGGTACTGAGTTCTACATCTGCATTTCCTGGCAGCTTACAATAGATGTAGGCGTCGCCGAAAATGATCAGATCGTCCAGCAAAAAGCAGCCCTTGTCATCAGTAGTCACTTTATAAATTTTCTTTCCGCTTGAGGCGGAACGGATCATCACCAATATCTCTTTTCCAGCTAGAATTTTTTTACCACTACTTACCTTGCCTTTCAATTGCAGGTATTTATTTGAGGAAACACCGGCAGGTTGAAATAGCTGACCTTTACTTTTTTCCGATACGAATGAAGTCTGCAGCAGCAGATCAATTTCTCTATACCGCTGATCAGCATCTTTCGCTGTTTGAACAGATATTAACTGATCTGGCAGTAAGACATTCAGCAAACCGGAAGCCCCCAAGGATTTATCTTCTGCTGCATCTGTGATACTAATGGCCACAAATTGTAAAGCTGTATCCGCGAAATTGAGCCTGTACTCATTGGTTCCCCTTACGCCAAGATCTTTTTTTATCATTTCAAGTTCTGTTTCCTGCTCCAGGATATTTCCGGGTATAAAGACCGGACGGCTGGCTAATACATTCTCATTGGCATCTACCAGTTTGATCAGGGCAGGTCCGGGCCGGAAACTCCCAACGGGGATGAAATAACTGAATGTTGGACTTTGGGTTAAATCCAGATTGACTTTATAAGCAAGATGATCCCCTATTAATAATTGCAATACCGGCTTGAGCAATAAAGGATCTTTCGAGCCGCCATTATCAAGGTTATAATAAAGGGTATCATCAAAGTAATTTACATGGATAGCGATACCATTAGTCACCGGGCCGGGAATTTCAAACACTGAATCAGCAGATGCGGCATTCCAGTGACAACGATAAACTTCACCCGGCATGGCCTTGATTTTGAAAGAACCGGTATTCCCTTTTGCAGTATTGAACGCTCCAACGGTCTCACCTTTGTTGTTTCGAATCGTTCCTTCCGCCCCGGCCGGTGCTTTGAAAGCCAAATAGTTCAGGCAATTCACCACCAGCTTCCCTCCCTCCGGATAAAAAGAAGGTCTTTCTGTAAAGTTGTTACCGGCAACTACCCCAACCACCTGCCTGATGAATTGAAAGGGTTCAGGTTGCATAGCAGCAATCTCAGTAAATGCCCGGAGAAATATCTTCCCGGATGATGCAGTACTGGGAATGGTAATGGATCCGTTGGCGGTAGCTGCTGAAACAGGTGCCACAAATTCCGCAATCCTGTTCAATGCTGAATCCCGGAGTTCCACAAAAAGATGAGAGCTGCGTATACTATCATATCCCACCGTAATATATCCTTTGAAATAAATGGTTTCACCGGCAACGTAAGTATTCCTGTCGGTCTGAATATATATCCGCTCATCAGTACTTTGTGCCTGAACCTGCCCCAGCCCAAAAAACACAACGCAACTAAGAATCAGTTTATTCATTCATCATATTTATAAATTGCGGAAAGATGAATATCGTCATTTTCTGATTGCGGAAAATATTCAACTTTCCTCATTCCAGTATTTGTTCAAAATAATAAACACTACCATCCTCTGCAATTCCTTCTGCAATAATTTTGAATTTTCTGGTCCGGTCATTATTGAAAAAACGGAGTTCTGCCACTCCTTTTTCAACGGCGAGATAGGGTTTCCATACCAGTGATTTCCGGTTATCTTTTTCCACTTTTGTTTCTGCTTTACTGTAATCAGGTTCAGGGAAATCCCGCGGAATGACATACCCGGTAATCTTCTGCTCATACATCTGGTAACGGTCTTTTTCCCAATAACCCTGGTCACCTGGTTTTTTCAGGAAAACCGCCAGGGCCGGAGGAAATCCGTTTTCACTTCCCAGCATGGGCACGAATTTTACAATAGCCACCTGGTCAAGGGTGATGGCTTCGAGCATATCCCGGTCAACCCTGGAATTATTCAGATAAAATACAGTAACCATCGTTTGCCCACCGATCCCTCTGCCAAAATAAAAGAGTTGTTTAGTCCCGTTTACAGGCCGCATCGTAACACTCCGCATATTCATCCCGATATAGGAAAACAGATCGAGGTATTTAGCGGAGAGCGGATCATTCATCACATCCAGCGCTTCACCGGTCGCCGAATAACCACTGAATGGAGTCCCATTCACATATTTGTCTTCCAGCACTTCCAGTCTTTTTCTTTCCACCAGTTTGGGATCCGATTTCACCACCACTTCTCCAAGGGTAATCACTTTTTCAGCAAAGATCAATGTATCATCAGCCGTTGCCGTTACGGTACTGACCATTGGGCCGGGGTTAGTGCTGCCTGCTGTCAAAAATGAAGCGGCAATTTGCTGATAAGCTTCAAAAAATGTTTTTTCCACATTGGCTGATGGCTGACGAAGATTAAAACTGACGGTCAGTTCTTCTTCTGCATTTCCCGGAAGGCGGCAATGAACCATCGCTTCTCCATACACGATGATGCCATCCAATACAAAATTGCCCTGAACATCTGTGGTTACTTTATACAACTCCTTACCTGTATAAGCAGATCGTATACCTACCAGCACTTCTTTTTCAGCCAGTATTTTTTTCCCCCTTTTCACCGTACCACTTAACTGCATGGAAGATGGCGGGGATGATTTGGCAGGTTGATTATCCTTACTGATTACAGCTCCGGCTGGTACGCTGGTTTGCAGGAGCAGATCAAGCTGATCGGGATGGCGAACCTGATTCCATCCGGAATTAACAGTCAACTGGTCAACCCCTGTAAAAGCATTCATAAAAACAGGACCGGTGGATTCCGGATGATACACTGCATCAGTAACACTGACAGACAGATAACGCAAGGAAGTATCAGGCACATGAAAAATCAAATGGTTCTCCCCTCTTTTATCAAGATTCTTCTTCACCACTTCCATGGTATTCCCTGCTGCCAGACTATGTCTGCCGATAAAGACAGGTCTCGCTGCCAGCAGATTTTCCTGATCATCCAGTACCCGCAATTCTGCCAGCCCTGCCCGGTATTCCTGTAAGGGTATAAAATAACTGAAGGTGGAACGGGTAGTCATATTCAACCCCACGAGATAAGCTACTTCATTACTGATCATGAGCTGTATCTTAGGTTTCAGTATGGAGAGATTCCGGTTCCCGCCATTGTCCAGATCAAAATAAAGAGTATCCGCCGTTTGCCTGACATGCAGGGCTATCCCGTTTTCAATCGCTGCAGGTAATTCCTTACTCATCTCTTTACCATTCAGCTGCCAGGAACAGGAATAATTTTCACCAGCCTTGGGAGTCAGGGTAAATTGACCCATTCCATTGAATTCTGGATTGAGTGTTGCTATGGTTTCTCCTTTATTATTGCGGATCATTCCGTTGAATCCCGGCATCGCTTTAAACGCAATATGATTCCTGGCATTCAATACCAGTTTCCCCCCTTCCGGGAAAAATAAAGGCTCCTGCGTAGCACTACCTGTTAAAGATGATTGGCTAAAAGCAGCCGGATACAAGACCGGTTTTACATACTGGTAAGGGCTATGCTGTGAAGCAGTGACTTCCGTATAAGCCCTGATGAATACCCAGGTCGACTTGAGTTCGCGCGGTATACTGATCGTACCACTGGCCGTTCCATCAATTACAGGCTGACTTACCTGGGCCAGTTGCTGATGGGCTGCATCCCATAATTCCACAAAGAGGTTGGCACTTTCAATGGTATCAATATCAGATAACAGAAATCCTTTGAAATAAATGGTTTCGCCGGCAGCATACTGACTCCGGTCAGTCTGCAGATAGACTCTTTCAAAAACGCCCTGCGAATAAACCAACTGCTGAGTCATGAGGAAAAAGAACATATAAATCACTCTGCGCATCTCAAAATATTTTAATAAGAAAAAAAAGATCCCATGGACGGTGTTTCAATCATGGGTTGCTATGTAATCAGCGGCCTAACCGGAATTCCAAAATGGAAGCTGATCAAATTTAATATTCTGCTTTCAATTCAGGAACAGGCCGGATATTTTTATCAAGAATACTGCATTTCCATGCTCATTTGTACAAAGCAGCATTTCGATGATAAAACCCTCCGGGGTTTATGCAGTACTGTGGAAAGCTTTTAGGCCTGCTTTATTGCCTATTGCCCCCGGCAGCTTTACCTTCGCCGCCATGCCACCGATCCATTGGGAATTGATCCTCTATGCCGTTTTCTGTGCTGTTACCATTGTGCAGCTCTTCTTTTACCTGTTTTTTTACACCCGGGTAGCCTTTTTCAAACCCAAAACCAAAAAACAATCACAGCAACATCCTGTTTCAGTGATTATTTGTGCCAGAGATGAAGATGAAAACCTGGCCCGCAACCTCCCGGGTGTATTGGTACAACAATACGGCAGCAGTTATGAAGTAGTGGTGGTGAATGATAATTCAATGGATGATTCCAAATACATTTTGCAGGAGCTGAAGAAGACCTTCAAGTCCATGAATGTGGTGGAACTGACCCAGGAAGCCAAACTGATTTCCGGTAAAAAATATCCCCTCTCCATTGGTATCCGCGAAGCGGAACATGAAGTTTTACTGCTGACTGATGCCGATTGCGTACCTGCCAGTGAACACTGGGTACAGAAAATGCAGGATGGTTATGGTCCGGGTACCGAAATTGTACTGGGATATGGCGCCTATCACAAAAAGAAAGGGCTTTTAAATAAACTCATCCGTTTCGAAACCTTTCATACCGCCCTGCAATATCTTTCCTACGCCCTGGCCGGTATTCCCTATATGGGTGTGGGGCGTAATCTCTCCTACCGTAAGGAGCTTTTTCTCCGGAATAAGGGATTTGCATCCATCAATCATATCCCCAGCGGTGATGATGATCTCTTTATCAATAAAGTGGCCACCAAAACCAATACAGCGGTTGTAATTGATCCCGATGCCATCACCCGTTCCATTCCCAAAACCACCTGGAAGGGCTGGTTACGGCAGAAATCCAGACATTATACCACAGCTAAATTTTATAAGCCCAAACACAAATTCCTGCTCGGACTTTATTTCGCCACCCAATTCATGTTTTACCCCTTACTGGCAGCCAGCATCATATTTTATAACTGGATTTTTGCATTACCGGTTTTTGGCCTACGGCTGCTGATTCAGGGTTTTGTGCTGTATAAGAGCATGAAAAAAATGGGTGAAAAAGATCTCTGGCCCTGGTTTCTCTTCCTGGATATGTGGATGTTCTTCTATTATATCATCTTTGCACCGGCCCTCTGGCGCCGACCCAGAAACGAGTGGTAAATCAATACGGTTGAACAAATGGATATCATCCTTAAATATTTTGCTGACTTCACACCGCAACAGCTGGAACAATTCGGACAACTGGAAGCCTTGTACAGGGATTGGAATGAAAAGATCAATGTGATCTCCCGAAAGGATATTGATCATTTATATGAACGCCATGTTCTCCATTCTCTGGCTATTGCCGCTGCCTTTGAATTCCATCCGGGTATGGAAGTGATAGATATCGGCACCGGTGGTGGTTTCCCCGGTATTCCCCTGGCCATTTTTTTTCCGGATGTTCGTTTTCATCTGGCCGATAGTATTGCCAAAAAACTGAAAGTAGTGGAAGCCGTGTCCGCTGCCATTGGTTTACAAAATATCAGTACCGAACATACCCGGGCCGAGGCCATCAAAAACAGGAAATTTGATATGGTGGTCTCCCGGGCGGTAGCTCCCCTGAAAGATCTCTGGAACTGGGGTAAACCCCTCTTAAAAACAAAAAAGACGGAAACCGGCCTCCAACCCGGACTGATCTGCCTGAAAGGGGGTGATTTGGCAAAGGAAATTCAGGAAAGTGGAACCCGGCCCCGGGTAATGGAAGTAAAGGAGGTTTTTCCCGAACCCTTTTTTGCCGAAAAATACCTGCTCTACGTGCCCCGTTAAAATATACCAGTTTGTGGTATTGGGGTGCATTAAATACATCCGCACCTTTGTGGTAATGAAAGCAATCTCTGTTTGTATTGTAGATGATAACCGGGAACTGCGGAATGCGTTGGAAGAAATCATATCCATGTCTGACGGATATGTGTGCACCGGCACATTTGGTACCGCAGAAGAAGCCATAAAACAACTCCCTGTAAAACTTCCCGATGTAGTGCTGATGGATATCAACCTGGGTACTGCAGAAAGCGGCATTGATGTGGTCAAAATTCTCAAACCCCGTATTCCCGGTACCAATTTCATGATGTGTACAGTGTACGAGGAAGATGAAAAAATATTCGAAGCCCTGAGCGCCGGCGCCAGCGGTTATATACTCAAGAAAACCGATCCTCCCCGGATGCTGGAAGCCATCCGGGAGCTCTATGAAGGAGGAGCCCCCATGAGCAGCCAGATTGCCCGGAAAGTGGTGGCTGCTTTCCGTAAAAAAGAAGCAGAAGTAACACAGGATGATAATGAAGAACTCGATGTACTGACACCGAGGGAAAAGGAAATTCTTGAATTATTATCCAGGGGATTAATGTATAAGGAAATTGCCGCCCAGATCTTCCTGAGCCCCGAGACTGTTCGTAAACATGTGTACCATATTTACGAGAAACTGCATGTTTCCAACCGGGTAGCCGCAGTGAATAAGTTCTATGGCCGTTAGATTTGCGGCTTTTTGCCTGCAATTTGAAGGGGTCGGTCATAAAAATACCACTTTCGTGGTATAGGTGGGTATAAGGGTAAATCCTAGTTTTGGAATACCAATCAAGAAATTTACCAGAGACCATTAACCATTAACCTTACCTCTAACGTCCTTCAGGACTGCAAGCAAATGAGGGGCCTTGATTGAAAACCGTCAAAACTGACCATTTTTGGTCAGTTTTTTTTATATACTCGATACTGATTTATCGATAGGCACAAATCTTTATTTAACCCCTCCCCTTTTTTCATACATGGCAGGAAG
>DAORJS010000115.1:4694-7901 GCA_035439185.1 Chitinophagaceae bacterium | reverse complement strand
TGATTTTGTGCCACAGATCAACAAACCTTTTATCATTACGGAGAGTGATTTTGCCAAAGGGTTTTACCTGATCATCTCGGGTTTATTCAAGAAGCTGATCATTTCGGATTATATCACCTTGAATTTTGTGAATTATATATTCGATGATCCCTCCCGCTATACCGGACTGGAAAATCTTTTTGCGGTGTATGCTTATGCGGTGGTGATCTATTGTGATTTCAGTGGCTATAGTGATGTGGCCATCGGGATTGCCAAGTGGTTAGGATTCAGCATCCCCACCAACTTCTTATCTCCTTACCAGAGTAAAAATATCACCGAGTTCTGGCGACGCTGGCATATATCATTGTCTTCCTGGCTGCGGGACTATCTCTACATCCCGCTGGGGGGAAATAAAAAAGGATCCGCTGCCACATGGATATTCTCGTCCATCTTTTTTGTCGGGGTTTTCTTTGCAGCTTTTAGTGGATTCAAACTCTCTCTTCCGGTATCGCTGGGTATTACCACGGTCATTTTGTTATTGTTCATCCTTCCGCCGATTATTAAAAAAGATAAATCGGGAATTACCACCAATCTCAACCTGCTCACGACAATGTTACTGGGTGGTTTCTGGCATGGGGCCAGCTGGAATTTTCTGATTTGGGGAGCCATGCATGGAGTATCACTGGCCATTCATAAAATCTGGATGATGATTACGGGGAAGGCCTTTGCTTCATTCAATAACAAGAAAATCTACAATGCCATTGCAGTACTGGTCACCTTCCATTTTGTTTGTTTTTGCTGGGTATTCTTTAAGGCGGCCAGTCTGGATGATGCTTTTAATATGCTGCACCAGATCACCCACGACCTGAAGTTTAATGTATGGGATGCCTTCTTTAATAATTACTGGCCCGTACTGGCCATGATTGCCCTGGCTTTTGTATTGCATGCCATTCCGGATAATTATGCAGACAAAATGATTAACCGGGTGAAACTGGTACCGATGCCGGTTTACCTCATCATTTTCTTTCTCTTTGTGATTGTGTATGGCTATTTCAAATCGTCTGAGCCGGTGATGCCGATTTATTTGCAGTTTTAATACGCACTCACATACGCATTATACCCCTTCGCCAGCGCATTGTATAATAACTGACCCATGATTTTATAGGCCGTTGCGGAGAAATGGATCCCATCTCCATTCATCAATCCCTTACGGTACCAGTTCCAGGCGGAACCGAAGCCATTGGTGACACGGTACATATCCCAAACGGGTATGCTGTTGCTGGTGCAATAACTAAAGAGGGAAAGATTCAGGTTCCATAGTTCCCGGTTGGGCATACCGTTTTTAAAAGAGTCAGCCGTGGTGCTGATCAGGACAGCGCATTTAGGGGCAACGGCTTTTAATTTTTCAATCATCTGACCCACTTGCTTATGCATATCATTATCAGTAATCACGTTAGCCTGTGCATCGTTGGTGCCCAGCGAAATGATAAAAAGATCCGGTTGTAAACGGGCTACCTGTTGCCAGATATTGGCCGATTCAATATAGGTTTCAAAGCGGGCTCCGTTGATGCCGAATGTATGATAAGCCAGTCCGTTGCTGTCGGCCCCGGTAAAATAACCGTTCAATGATTTGGAAGTCTGGTGTTGTCCTCCTGCTGATCCAAAAAAATCCTGGAACCCTTTCCTTACCACCGAAGGCAGGTGATCGGATTGCAGGTGCGAATCACCAATATGTACGATGGTGACTTTTCCTTTCTTCGTTTTTTTCAGTTGCTGCAAACGATAATAAAAGCTATCCAGTCCGCTGCTGTTGAAAATCCGGTTAAAGACCAGACTCACCTGCGGAAATTGTTTGGTTACTTTCTGCTCATCCAGCGGAAGGGCCTGTGCATGCGTTTTTACCTGATTGAATAACAGGAGCATCAGTAAGGAGCTAATAAAATATCGCTGTAATGGCTTCATGTTCAGTATTCCGGGTATGGACGCTCTCCGCTCCGGTAAAGTTGGCAAAGGTAGGCAGTCAGGGCCCGGCAGCCGGTGTTTTCACCGTAAAACTATGCTAAATATCCCCGTGCATTCCTTCGGGGGGAATGGCAATAGTCTTTATCTTCACGGCCTAAAAAAAACAGTATGCAACTGACTGCCAAACTCGTACAGGTTTTACCGCTGCAAACAGGCGCGGGCAAAAATGGCCAATGGAAAAAACAGGATATCATTGTGGAAACAGAAGGCCAGTATCCCAAAAAAGTTTGTGTGTCCATCTGGGGCGATAAAATCAATGAACAGGTATTGAAAGTTGGCAGTATGCTCAATATTTCATTTGATGTGGAAAGCCGCGAATACAATGGCCGCTGGTACACCGATGTAAAAGCATGGAGAGTGGAACCAGGTAGTGGAGCTGCTGCTGCAGAGGGCAGTGGTCCGATTGATCAGCCGCATTTTGAGGAAGGGGCGATGGAGGAGAAGGATGATCTGCCTTTTTGAGTTGGTAAGTTGATAGGTTGGAAAGTTGACAGGGTGGCGGCTGTCTTGGCTGATACGGCTTTGTATGGGTTTTGGCGTTTTGAGTAGTTGGAATGTTGACAGGTTGGAAAGTTGACAAGGTGGCGGCAAGATTGCCTGGTACGGTTTTGTGGAGGAAGAGGCGGATATGGAAAGTTGAGTGGTGTCCTTAACAGCTAAGAATATTAATAATTGAAAAAGCTTGCAACCGGCTTCTACCACGTCACCCCCAACACTTGCTGTTGGGGGTCTTTCGAAGGAATACATTAGAAAAATTTTTTTCAAAAGATACCGGCTCAGGGCCGGTATGACATAAGTATAAGCCCCATGCAAGACGCAAAAGTATTCGGAGTTTCACAACACGCTTGCAGTTTGTCACTCCCAACACTTGCTGTTGGGGGTCTTTCGGAGAAATACAGTATAAAAAACTGTTTCAAAAGATACCGGGTCAGTTTTGCCCGGTTATAACCTGATACATTGTGCTACTTAAATATGTATGCAGTAAGAAACTGCCTGAATCTTTCTATGCAAAACAGCCCGGCATGACATACTGCTGGCCGGTTCTTAGTTATCGAATATTTGAAGTAACTATCGAATAATTGGGAACTTGCAACCGGCTTCTACCACGTCACCCCGGACTTGATCCGGGGTCTTTCGGAGGATTAGATTTTTTGCACAAAAAGATACCGGTCCATAGGACTCCTTTGGAGGTCAAGCCCGGTATGA
>DAORJS010000115.1:0-4594 GCA_035439185.1 Chitinophagaceae bacterium | reverse complement strand
TCAACTTACCAACTTAACTACAGTTCCTTCCTCAACCTCGCCACCGGAATATTCAACTGCTCCCGGTATTTCGCGACGGTACGGCGGGCGATATTGTATCCTTTTTCCTGGAGTAATTCGGTGAGTCTTTCATCGCTCAGCGGATGTTTTTTATCTTCTGCCTCGATCAGGTCGCTGAGGATTTTTTTCACTTCACGGGTGGAGACTTCTTCTCCGCTATCAGTGCTTAACGATTCACTGAAGAAAAATTTCAACCGGTAGGTTCCGAATTCTGTTTGTACAAATTTGCTGTTGGCCACCCGGCTCACGGTGGAAATATCCAGATTGGTTTTCTCCGCAATATCTTTCAGGATCATCGGCTTCAGTTCGGTCTCATCACCGGTGAGAAAGAAATCATACTGGTGCTCCATGATCGCATTCATGGTACTGAGCAGGGTATGCTGTCTTTGTTTGATCGCATCAATAAACCATTTGGCCGCATCAATTTTCTGCTTGATAAAGAGAACGGCTTCTTTCTGTCGTTTATCTTTCTTGGCACCGCGGTCATATTCTTTCAGCATATCACGGTAGCTTTCGCTGATCCTGAGTTCAGGAGCATTGCGGCTATTGAGGGTGAGTTCCAGTTTACCGGCATTGTTCATGATAAAGAAATCCGGCACCACATAATTTTCTGCCTTGCTCATCTCACCCAGATTTCCACCGGGTTTGGGATTGAGGCGGATGATCCATTGCATCACTTCTTTCAGCTGATCATCATCAAGATCCAGTCCGCGCTGAATTTTTTCATAGTGCTTCTTGGTAAACTCATCAAAGTATTTGGAGATAGCCCGGATGGCGATGTCCACCGGCTTGCCTTCATCTTTCTGACGGTATAACTGAATCAGTAAACATTCGCGCAGGTCGCGGGCCGCCACACCAGGTGGATCAAACTGCTGTATTCTTTTGATCAGAGATTCCACTTCGGCCTCGGTGGCGGAAATATTCTGACGAAAGGCCAGGTCATCCACAATAGCTGAGGTTTCGCGGCGCAGGTAACCATCTTCATCCAGACTACCCACAATCTGTTCCGCAATGGCCAGTTCTTTTTCTTCCAGTCGCAATAGTCCCAGCTGGGTGGTCATCAGTTCATAAAAACTGGTTTCTGCTTTATAGGGTAGTTGCCGGCCTTCATCTTCTTCGGGATAGTTATCATCGCGGAGTTTATAATCTCCTACTTCATCATCACCCTCCTGCACATAATCACTGATATCAATATTCTCGTATTCGTCTTCGCTGCCATCCTGCTCTTCATATTCCTCTTCTCCGTTTTCGCTGAATTCATCTTTTAATTCATCTGCTCCTTCTTCATGTTTCTCCTCATCCAGTTCAAGGGCCGGGTTTTCTTCCAGCTCTTCTTTAATCCGGATTTCCAGATTGGCCGTAGGTACCTGCAGCAGTTTCATGAGCTGAATCTGCTGGGGCGACAGTTTTTGCAGTAATTTCTGCTGTAAACTCTGGCTAAGGGCCATTGGTTCGTTATTATTCCCCAATGTCTCCCGCAGGGGACACTGGTGAGTGGATTTTATATCAGGGTCCTTTTCGAGGACTCCTTTTGGTTATCAAATAATCGGCTTTATTCTGCCAGGGCGTAATTTCAAAAATTTTCGCCTTTGCACAAAAATAATGCCGTAAATTTAGGATACAAATAAATAAAAGATGGGGCAACGGATTTGCAGCTTTCTTGTTGTGTTGTTGTTAATCTTTTCCGGGAATATTTCCGGGCAGCAAATCCCTGTAAATGATACAGTTTGGCTGATGAACCGGGGTTGTCTGGGTAAATCAGCCACCTGCGGTGAACCCCGTAAATTTTTGTTGATCAGGCAGCAGGATTTCAGAAAATTCCCCATCCGGAGGGAGGTTTTGGAGGGATTTGATTTTGAAAAGAGGCTAAAACCGGATTTTGCCAAACCAGACAGCAAACTGCAAGCTAAACCTTACGGAAACTATCTCTTACAAAAAGCACCGCTGGCTGCAGGTTTTTATACTGCAGGGCTGGGAATTATCTGTAAAAAGGAATGGCAGTTGGATAAAATCACCCCGATTGCTTTTCGATTCCGGCTGGGTTCGCTGGATTATGTAAACTGGATGGAACAAAAGCCCAATGCCATCAGGCCGGGGCGATAATCAGAAAACCAAATAATACATGAGAGTATTAACAGCACTTGCAATCATAGCTGTTTTTTTAAGCAGTTGTCAGCAGGAAATTTTTTATGAAACAAAGCCAACCGATAACCTGACTGATACTTCAATTGTACTCAGAAAAAAGACGATTTACCATTTGGGTTTTGGAGAAGACTCTGTCTTAACCGTGTATAAGCGCAATAAAATTAACGGTGTTAAAGGTTATATTATAAGCGATACAGGGTACACCCTTGGGTATCGTTCCAAAGCTGAATTCAAATATAATAGTGCGGGGCATCTTACCGATATTATTCAAAATGCCAATGCACCGATTACTCCTTTTAATAGTGTGAAAAAAATCACCTGGGATGGTGATATGCTCAAACATATCTACTGGACAGAAAACGGTACGATCAGAATGAACCGGGAGTTTGATTATTTTGAAACACATGATTCACTTTTTATTGAGTATGATCTCAATTCCGGTTCAGCCGGGATCATGGATTCCACGCATGTTGTCAACATCTGTGATACTGCTATGAAAAAAATGTATGGGATTTTCATGTCAGGTTTGTTTGATGACCCAATATCAGGCACACAGTTCGGTCATGTAAAGCAGATAAATTATAATTATTCAGGAAACAACCTCATGTCTTCAAAGTTCTACGGTGAGGATTTTAACACAGGCCCTAACAGGCTTTATAACCATGGGATTGACAGTGCTGTACTCCATTTCAGCAGAGAAAACCAGGCCGGTAGTTTTTTAAATGATTTGGAAACTGATTTGTTTGGAAAAGAACTGAGGATACTGGCCTATAATCATCTGGATTCAGTCAGCTGGTGGTTTGATGATTTTTTCAATTATGGTAATACGAACCAGACCTTCCTTTCAAATGCCCCCTTTTTTTTTATGAATATTTATACCGGGGCTTTAAGTCCGATGACAACTACCAATATTGATTATGTGAAATATCATGATGGAGTCGAAATTGAGAGGAGGACCGCTCTCCCTTTAAAGAAACAGGTATATTCTCTTGACACGCAGTTCCGGATAAAGTCCATTAAAGAGTATGATTCACATACCAATCAGCTACTGGTTGAAACGTATTTTTATTATCCCTGATCGGACCGATGCAATCAGGGTCTCACTTAAAAAAGCTGAAAAGAAAACTTATACAGGTGTTTTCATCTCATGCAGCACTTTCTGAATCACTGCCACCAGCTTTGCTCCTTTATCCTTTATCTGCTCTTCCGACCATGCAAGACTGATGGAGGTACAGATACACCGGCTCATCACCGCATCACTGGCGCTGAAATCCTTATTGGCCTGCTCCATTAAGCGGGATTTAATTTCCGGACTCAGGGCATTGAGCGTAATGGCATTTTTCAGGTGATCCCATTTGCGGATATAGTGCCAGTTATTATCAAACCAGTAAAAATTACCGGGGAGGATGCCCTGGGCTTTTAATTCTGCCACCACGGCTTTGGTAATGGCTTCGGTGGGCAGGAACCAGCAGAGAAAACTGCAACTGTCGCCTTCCGGATCGGGGATACGGCGAAAACTGATTTCTGGAATTTGAGAAAGAATATTTTTTAAGGCAGCATGATTTTTTTTCTGGTCGGCCAGGAATTCAGGCAGTCTTTTGATCTGGGCCAGTCCGACTGCGGAATGTAACTCCGAAATCCTGAAATTATAACCAATAAAAGGATGCAGGTCCGCACCTCGATCCACACCGAGGTGATCATGCCCATGATCGGTATATCCATCGGATTTGATATAGACATCTTCCCGGTTGGTCATCACCACACCACCTTCCGCACAGGTCATAGTTTTTACATAGTCGAAAGAGAAGGTACCGGCATCTCCGATGGTTCCCAGCTGTTTCCCTTTATAGCTGCCGCCGATACTCTGGCAGGCATCTTCCAGTAAAATCAGGTTATGCTCTTTACAAATGGCAATCAATGCATCCATATCCGCCATACTGCCGCACATATGCACGGGCATGATGGCTTTTGTTTTTGGGGTAATGGCTTTGCGGACGGCATCAGGGTTCAGGGTAAGGGTATCATCCACATCTACCAGTACAGGAACGGCACCGACACTTAAAACGGCTTCAAAGGAAGCAACGAATGTAAAAGCCGGAGTAATGACTTCATCACCGTATCCAATACCAAGAACAGACATTGCCGTGGTTAAAGCAGCCGTTCCGCTGGAAGTGAGTTGGGCATATTTGCAGCCGAAAGTGGAACAGATAGCAGCTTCCAGTTCTTTGCTTTTCCAATGACCCTTGCGCATGCCATCAAATCCGTAGCGCATCAGTACTCCGTTATCGAGCACATCATTCAGTTCTTTTCTTTCCAGATCACTCCAGCGTTCGTAACCAGGCATTTTTATTATTTTAAATGATGAATTTTAAATGTTGAATGGGCAAAG
>DAORJS010000114.1:0-7910 GCA_035439185.1 Chitinophagaceae bacterium | reverse complement strand
CCTATACAAGCACTTTAAGTTTCACACAACCTGGTGGCGCATTCAGTCAGCAGGTATTTGTCCGCTTTACACCAACAGCTGTACAGTCCTACAATGGAAATATTGCCATTGCTGGTGGCGGCGCCACTGCTGTGAATGTGGCAGCATCAGGTGCCGGTGTGAATACAACTGCTTCAGTTACGACGGGTGCAGCCACTGCAGTAACCCAAACCACAGCAACCGTGGCAGGATCAATTACAGCAACAGGGTGCTCGGCAGTTACAGCGTATGGAATAGAATACAGTCTGACGAACAATTTTACACCAGGCACAGGCACACAGGCCGGATCTTCCAACCTGTCTGCAGGCAGCTTTAGTTCAGCCCTGGCCGGACTGATCCCCAGCACAACTTATTATTACCGGGCTTATGCTACGAATGCAGGAGGTACGGTTTATGGCAACCAGCTGAGCTTTACAACAGCTACACCGGTATTGAGCGCAACTGCACTCACGGCATTTGGTACGGCATGCATTAATACCAGCACGAACCCGAATTCCTTTACGATTACCGGGGTTGGACTTACAAACGCCAATGTCAATGTGGGTCCGCTGACAGGATACAGTTTTGCTACTACTAGTGGTGGAACTTATAGCGCATCACTTGCACTCACACAACCGGGTGGCCCCTATAGCCAGACTGTTTTTGTTAAGTTTAATCCGACGGCAGTGCAGGTATATAACGGAAATATACCAGTTACAGGCGGCGGTGCATCCGCTATCAATGTGACGGCTTCAGGAACCGGTGTCAATACGATTGCCACTGTGTCCACCGGTGCTTCCGGTAACCTGACCAATCATTCAGCAGTACTGGCAGGTTCCATTACAGATATTGGTTGCTCTGCGGTTACAGCCTACGGTATAGAATACAGCGGTATCAGCGGATTCCCGGGTGGAATCGGTACAAAGGTTCCATCTGCTAATCTTGCCGGTGCCAGTTTCAGTTCTTCATTGAATGGTCTGGTACAGGGTGCTACTTATTATTACAGAGCCTATGCCACCAATAATGGCGGTACTGCTTATGGACCGGTACAGTCATTTACCGTTCCGGCTATCAAACAAGGATTCCATCTGTATCCGAACCCTGTAGTCAGAGGAACCAGTATCAGGATCACGGCAGATCAGCTCCGGCCTGGATTTTATGCACTTGTATTCTTTGACGGATCAGGAAAGAAAGTGTACCAGCATAATATCAATATACAGGTGAACTTCATCAATCAGGAGTTCAGGATACCGGGTTACCTGCAAACCGGAATTTACCGGATTTCACTGGTGGATTTCGAGAAGGTGATCAGCGAAGAAACAATCATGATTCAATAATATCAGGAAACAGTATGTTGGAAAGCCCCGCAATCAATCTGCGGGGCTTTCTTATTTTCCGGCAAGATTGGCTATAAAAATCTGCTAACTCTTTTTTTAAAACAGCTGCATCTGGATTCGTCCGCTGTTGCTAAAAGCAAACTGATTACGGGTTAATATTATCTGACCATGCCAATAGCATTGATAGCCAGGCTAGGGGTGATTCAGATTCCGGGAATAAAAAAATGAAAGTAGCGGTTTACTGGTGGATCAGTTTGATCACCGTCTTCATCTGTTTTGTTTCAATATGCAGGAAGTAAGCAGATTTTGCAAGGACAGGAAGCGAAGGTTTCAGCACCGTTCCCGCATTCAGCATTTTATGCGTTTCAGTGCTGATAATCTGACCTTCTGCAGTTAATAAACGGATGGTCACCTCATTCAGTGTTTTGGTGGCCGTTACAAAAAGCTGATCAGCAAAGGGGTTGGGGCTTACTTTAATACCCAATACCGATGGGGTTACCGTAGGGACACCGGTCAGGATACCTGCCAGATTGTATTTGGAAATGACCGGGTAATGGTCGGAGGTATTATGAGCGGTTACATAGTTGGAAACGATCGTGGTTACATCTGTTTTGATTTGTGCCGTTCCGGGGATATATAAAGGAGTCAGTTCATTCGAAATAATATGATTGTCGATCACATTCGGGAAGTTGATCATACTGCTTTGTCCGGCCACTCCCAACGGAAGTGTAACCGATTTATAATGGTCAGCATCGGTACTGTCGGCCACAAGGGTCTGGTAAGAACTGATCGTTGAACCGGAATAAATACTCGTATGCAGGGCATCGTTATAATCGCCGATAATAAATGTATTGCTGCTGCTGAAAAATGCATCCAGTGTGTCTTTTAACTCTGCACAACCGGCAGCACGTTTTTGAAAATCATCCACCGTACTTCCTGCCTTTCCGTGTATCACAATAAAATTCACATTCTTGCTCGTGCCATTGATGGTGGCGGTGGCAGAGAAGAGAAAGGGAAAACGACCACTGGCCCAGTTGGTATTGGCAGTCGCACTGTTGCGCATCATACCGCGGGTGGTAATATTGGTGAAAACAGATTTTCTGTAAATAAAAGCCAGTTTCTGTCCGTTAAGCCAGCCATTGCCGGTTCCGGTGCTGTTCCCGCTGCAATAGGGGGCGATCACAAATCCGTATTCGTTATTTCCCAGGAAATCCACCACCCGGCGAAATCGCATGGTATCTACCACTTCAACCAGTCCGTAGATATCCGCATTTAACCAGGTCAGGATGCTTTTTACATTGGTTTCCTGCAGGTCTTTATCAGCAGGGCCGCTGGCAAATGGGGCGCCAAAAAATTCAAGATTCCAGCTCACCACATCCAGATTAGCGGAACTTCCCTGTGCGATAGTTTTGGAGAGCTGCAGGGAGAAGAAAAAAACGAGAAGGGCCAATATCTTTTTCATGCAAAAAAATCTTGTAACAAATGTAGGGCAGAAAAGGGCAGCTTTTATTCCTGGCTGGCGGAGAGCCTGAAATCTATCATCCTTAACTGGAGTGTACGGGAACCGTTCCATTCGTTCTCGTCAACCCTGAAAACAATATCCAGGGGTTCATTTTTTTCCAGCAAGGGGAATTTTGCTGCAAGTCCAAAGCCAATACCACTCATGATTACCTGGTTTTGCTTCAAAGAAAATTTAATATGCTGTTCTTTGACAATCTTAGACCAGCCTGTATTCATCACCTCTTTAGCCATGAAAACAGGACCAGGGTTTTCCGGGCCGAATGGTTCCATCTGGCAAAGGATATTGTAAAAGGAACTGGTAATATCTCTAAATGAGAGAACTGAATCAATGATGATCTCCGGGATCAGCAGGGAGGGGGGGATACTGGCCGCTACGACTGCTTCAAATTTTTCCCGGAAGGGATCAACCTGATTTTTTTCCATCGTCATACCTGCCGCTGCAAAGTGACCGCCATAACCGAGCAGGTGTTCCCTGCAGGCATGAATCGCCTCATATAAATTGAATCCGGGTACACTTCTCGCACTGCCGGCCACATAATCGCCCGATTGAGTCAGTACCACAGTCGGCCGGTAAAAATGTTCAATGATTCGGGAGGCTACTATACCTACGACTCCTTTATGCCAGTCAGGTTTGTAAACAACAGTGGACTTCCGGTCTTTCCAGTCGCTGTTTTCCATGATCATTGCCAGGGCTTCTGAAGTAATACTGCTGTCTGCTTCTTTTCTGTCGGTATTATCACTATGAAGCATTTCAGCATACTCCATCGCTTCAGTTTCAGAACGGGCGATAAACATACGGACGGCCTTGGTGGCATCATCCATCCGGCCTGCCGCATTCACGCGGGGAGCGATCATAAAGACCAGATTGGTGATCTGCAGTTCTTTTTGCAATCCGCTGAGTTTGGTCAGGGCCCTGATCCCGAAATTAGGTTGCTTGTTTGCCTTGATCAATCCATGAAAAGCGAGTATCCTGTTTTCACCGGTAATCGGAACAATATCTGCAGCAATAGCAGTGGCGAGTAAGTCAAGATATTCGTAAGGAGTATCAGCGGGCATCCCTGATCTTTCTGCCAATGCAGTGATGAGTTTGAAGCCAACCCCGCAACCGCATAATTCTTTATACGGGTAGGGGCAGTCCTTTTGTTTGGGATTCAGAATAGCAACTGCAGGGGGAAGCTCTTCATCCGGAAGGTGGTGATCGCAAACTACAAAATCAATACCGAGTCCGGCTGCATAACGGATCAGGTCAACGGATTTAATCCCGCAGTCGAGGGAAATGATCAGTGTGAAGCCGTTTTCTTTGGCAAAATCAATCCCTGCTTTACTGATTCCATATCCTTCTTTGTACCGGTGGGGAATATAAAAATCAAGCGGGGTATGAATTTTTTGAAGGAACTGAAACATACAGGCGACAGACGTGGTTCCGTCCACATCATAATCGCCAAAGACCAGGATTTTTTCCTGCTGATCCATTGCTTTTGTTATCCGGTCCACTGCTTTTTCCATATCCTTCATCAGCCAGGGGCTATGCAGTTGCGAGAGTTCAGGTCTGAAAAAATTCCTTGCTTTTTCATAACTGTCAATCCCTCTTTGTACCAGGATTTTGCAAATAACCGGATTGATTTTAAGGGAAGCCTGAAGGCTTTCGACTACCGCATCATCAGCGGATAATATATTCCATCTTTTTTCCACGATGCCGTGAAGATAGGGGAGCTTTAGTATTTCCGGTCAGTAACGTACAGTACCAGGTCTTCCAGACCCTGGCGGGCGGGGCTTTCCGGGAAGCGATGGAGGATGTCGAGGGCTTCTTTTTTGTACTGATTCATTTTATCAGTGGCATAGGCTATGCCTCCTGTTTCTTCCACAGTATCAATTACCCATTTTACTTTTTGGGTATCGCGGCTGTTATTCTTAACGATATAAATGATTTTGCGCCGGGTAGCTTTGTCCACATTATTCAGGGTATAAATCAACGGAAGCGTCAGTTTTTTTTCTTTGATATCATTGCCGGTTGGTTTACCGATTTTTTCACTGGCATAATCAAAAAGATCATCCTTGATCTGGAAGGCCATCCCGGTTAATTCCCCGAATAGTCTCACTTCTTCCGTGGTTGCATCATTATTGCTGGTACTCCAGGCGCCGGCAGCACAGGCAGAAGCCAGAAGAGAAGCCGTTTTATTACGGATGATTTCATAATAAATTTCCTCCCGGATATTGAGGCTGCGGGCTTTTTCCAGTTGCAGGAGTTCGCCTTCACTCATTTTGCGAACGGCATCTGATAAAATATGGAGGATGCGGTAGTCATTGTTTTCGAGGGATACTAACAAGCCCTTGGCCAGCAGATAATCGCCGATCAAAACAGTGGCTTTGGCTTTCCAGAGCGCATAAACGGAGAAAAAACCCCTTCTTTCCATGGAATCATCCACTACATCATCGTGTACAAGGGTAGCAGTATGAAGGAGTTCCACCAGGGAAGCGGCCCGGTAGGAAGCATCATTGATTTCCCCGCAGAGCTTTGCTGAAAGCAGGACAAACATGGGCCGGAGCTGTTTTCCCTTCCTTTTTACCACATACCGCATGATCCGGTCGAGCATGGGCGACTGGCTGCTAACGGCCTTTTTAAACCTTATTTCAAAGGCTGCCAGTTCTGCTTCAATCAGGTTGGTTGGTAAATTCATCAGAAAAAGGGCAATTTACGTGCAAAAAAATAATTGCATGAGAATGCAACAAAAAGGCACCAAAAATTGACTAAGTAATTGAAAAATAATGGGGAAAAGGGGAAATAATTAGGATAAAATTTTGCTAATTAGTCCTCAATTTTTATTTTTGCCCATTATTAGGACTTTTTTAGGACATTGTTTTTCAAATCTTAATCCTTAGTTATGGCAAGCAAAAAGTTATTATTTCTGACAGGCATGTTCTGCCTGTTGGCATCTTATGGTTTTTCACAGCGGGTGGGAGCCAGTTATGATGTAAAAGATTCTTCCGTGGTACCGGATAAAAGGATGCCTCAGCATACTGAATTCCTGAACGGTACTTACAATTTCCCCGCAAAGCCCCGCAATATGTGGGAGATCGGTATCAAAGCCGGTCTGACAAATGTAAGTGGTGATATTCCTTCCCGCTTCTTTACTCCAATCAGTCTCGGTGCACACGTGAGAAAAGCCTTTGGCTATATCTTCTCTCTGCGTTTAGAGTACATGTATGGTAAGGGAAGGGGCCGGACTTTCAACCAGGCTAACAACTTCTACAAAAACACAGCATGGACGACCAGTCTTGGTTCATTAGGTTATTTTGCGCCAACCCGTCAGCTTTCAGCTACCGGTGACCTGCTGTTTTCAAATGGAACCAGCCTGTCCAACACATTTGAACCTGTTTATTACAACTACCAAACAACCATCCACGACCTTTCACTGGAAGGAGTGGTAACATTGAACAATATCCGTTTCCACAAATCCAAGACCGGATTTAATTTCTATGGATTTGCCGGTATCGGTGGAACCATCTATGACACGAAAGTAAATGCCCTCGATGGTGGCAGCACCAAGTATAATTTTGCTTCTATCACCCCTAATGGTGTTTACAAGAGCAGAAAAGATACTTACGATGCGTTGAAAAATCTGTTGGATGATTCTTATGAAACACCAGCGGAAAACCAGGGTCCCCGTCGTCCGAAACTGTTCGGCGATACCTTTAAGCCTTCTGGTACAATCGGTGTGGGTCTTGCCTTTAAATTAGGCAGCCGTCTGAACCTGGCAATTGAAGATCGTCAGACTTTCATCAAGGATGACCTTCTCGATGGACAGCGTTGGCAGGAGCATGCATGGGGTGATGCCGTTTTAACCCGTGATTATGATTCTTATAACTTCCTCTCAGTAGGTCTGAACTTTAATATCGGTGGTAAGTCTGTTGAGCCGCTTTGGTGGCTGAACCCGCTGGATTATGCTTACAGCGAAATCCGCAACCCCCGCCTGATGCGTTTACCCAAGCCTGTACTGCCTGACAGTGATGGCGATGGCGTAACTGATCAGTTCGACCGTGAGCAAACTCCTGCTGGTTGCCCTGTTGATTCTCATGGTGTAACCCTGGATACTGATGGTGACGGTGTTCCTGATTGTAAGGATAAAGAACTCATCACACCTACTTATTGCCAGCCTGTTGATGCTGATGGTGTTGGTAAGTGTCCATGCCCAGATGATTGTAAGGGCAAGATTGAAGAAGTGAAGAAAACATGTGCTGACCTGATGGGTATGCTGCCAAGTGTTTCTTTCGCTCCAAAATCCAACAAACTCAGTGATGATGCGAAAGCTGTGCTGTCAACTGTAGCCGCTAAAATGCGTAACAACCCAGGTTGTAAAGTAGTGGTAATCGGTTACTGCTCTTCTGACAAACGCGAGCAGCAGCTGAGCTGGGATCACGTAAATGCTGTGATCAATCAAATGGTTGACAAAGAAGGTATCAGTGCAGACCGCTTTATCTTCAACTATGGCCAGTCCGGTGGCGATTGCAATACCGTTGACCTGCGTGCTGCTGCTGAAGGTGAAGATGGACCTAACACCATTGAGCCTCCTCACCCGAACCTCCGTAAAAAGAACTAATAACTAAGGATTCTCTGATAGTAACCCTCCTGCGTCTGCAGGAGGGTTTTTTTTTACCCGCCGTAGCTCCGCGATAGCGGGCGAAGGCGGGTGGCTCAATGTAACTTTGACTTCGCGAGAGAAGGCGTGTAACATTGCAGGTAGCTCCGCGATAGCGGGCGAAGGCGGGTTACCCAACCCATAGCTCCACCATAGCGGGTAATAGCGGGTTACCCAAGCCTTTGCTCTGCCTAGCGGACGAAGTCAGCTGGCCTATATATTATATAATAACCCAAATGGCATTAACTGCTGGAATTCCTTTCCGGGGCCCAAACTGA
This sequence comes from Chitinophagaceae bacterium, assembly GCA_035439185.1. GTDB lineage: Bacteria > Bacteroidota > Bacteroidia > Chitinophagales > Chitinophagaceae > JJ008. Next base: position 119 of record DAORJS010000114.1, on the reverse strand, counting down.
CCCCTGTTCCGGATTTCTGGAATTTCATCGGGTGCCAACCCTTTAAGGTTGACTTCTGCTTTCATAAGTCATTGATTCCATGCTTTATAATAATCTTAACGGACCGGTTTTGGCAGGGG